>NZ_JBWKYJ010000084.1:0-20216 GCF_059423685.1 Acidovorax sp. GW460-11-11-14-LB4
GCCGCACGCCCACCCCGTGGTGGCCAACGCCCTGCAGCCGCTGCCACCCCTGCACCTGCACCAGTAGCCGCTCCAGCGCCCGCCCCTGCCGCACCGCAAGAGCAAGGCTTCTTCGCCTGGCTCAAGAGCCTGTTTGGCTTTGGCAGCGCACCAGCAGCCCCCACCCCGGTCACAACGGCATCGCCCGCAGCCGCTCCTGCCGCTGCCGAAACCACCAGCCGTGGCGAACCGCGCCGCGAAGGCCGCAACGGTGAAAACCGTGGCCGCCGTGGCGGCCGCGATGGCAACCGGGACGGTCAGCGCGAAGGCGCACCACGTGATGGCAACCGCGAAGGCAGCTCTGGCGAAGGCCGTGGCCGCCGTGGCGAACGCTCGGCCGAAGGCCGCGCTCCCCGCGACGCAGAGCGCCGTCCCGAAGGCGAAGGCCGTGAAGGGGGCCGCAACGGACGTGGCGAAGGCCGTGAAGGGGGCCGTGGCCGCCGCGACAGCGAGCCGCGCAACCTGAACGCTGGCGTGAATGGTGACAACTCCAATGCTGCAACCACTCCGGCGGAAGGCCCCAACGCAGGCAACACCGGTGGCACAGAAGGTCAGCCGGCGCAGCAACCCCGTGGCGAGCGCGGTCCGCGCCGCGAACGGGGTGATCGCGGTGGCAACCGCGGCGAACGCGGTGAACGCGCTCCCCGCGCGGTCGAGGCCCAGGAGGCAGGCGCCACGGCCGCCGCTGGTGACTTTGCGGACACCGCTCCACTGGCATCGCTGCCGGACCTGGACCTGAGCGGCAATGACGCACCCGCCAACGGCAATGGCGCCACCGAAGAGCAGCGCCGCGAGCGCCGCTCCCGCGACCGCTATGGCCGTGACCGCCGCGAACGTGGCGAGCGTGGCCCGCGCGACAACAACGGCAACGCCGAATCAGCTGCGCCAGCGATGCTGGACTTTGACCCCACCCAGGCCGAGCCCGCACCGGCACAGGACGAGGCGCCGCGCCGCAGCTACTTCAGCAGCGCGCCCGCTGCCGAGCCCGTGGCACCGGTGGCAACCCCTGTCGCAGCTCCTGTGGCAGCCCCAGCCGCTTCAGCCACTGAGCCAGCCGCAGCGCCTGTTACCGCGACAGCTGTTGCAGCGCCCGTTGCAAACCCTGCAGCCGCCCCGGTGGCTGCACCGGCGCCTGTCGCAGTACCCGCACCGGCGGTAGCCGCCCAGGCACCCGTAGCAACAGCTGGGCAAGCCAAGGGACTGCCCCGCGTTCAAGCGTTCACGCTGCCCATCGATGAACTGCAGCAAGTGGCTGCCGCATCGGGCCTGCAGTGGGTGAACTCTGACGCGGACAAGATCGCTGCCGTGCAGGCCGCCATCGCTGCCGAGCCCAAGCCCATCCGCGTGCCCCGCGAGCGCCCCCCTGCGGTGGTGCTGGACGAAGGTCCGCTGGTGCTGGTGGAAACCCGCCGCGACCTGTCGGCCATGGCGCTGCCGTTTGAGCAGCCCCCCGCAGCCTGATGCGCTGCAATGGCTGCTGCCCCCAGGGCCGCAGCCCACGCAAAGAAGGCGGCTCAGGCCGCCTTCTTTTTTTGGGGCAACTGAGCAAGCACCGTGCTGGGCGCCAATACCCGCAAGCGACAGAAGACGGTCGTCCAGCAGGTACCATTTCAGACCGCTGGCGCAGCCAGCAACCCGCGCTTTCCAGGCCACACTTCACTCCCGAGATCCACGGACCCTTTGCCCCCATGCTGTTCCTGCTGTCTCCCGCCAAATCGCTCGACTACGACACGCCCGTTCCCGAAGGCCTGCCCTACACCACGCCCCAGTTTGTGCCGCAGTCCACGGCCCTGATCGAAGTCCTGCGGGAGCAGTCGCCGCAGCAGATCGCGTCGCTGATGGAACTGAGCGACAAGCTCGCGGCGCTGAACGTGGCGCGTTACCAGGCCTGGCGCCCCCGCTTCACGGCCCACAACTCGCGCCAGGCGGTGCTGGCATTCAATGGCGACGTGTACGAGGGGCTGCAAGCCCGCAGCCTGAGCGCTGACGACCTGCACTGGGCCCAGAGCCATGTCGCCATCCTCAGCGGCCTGTATGGTGTGCTGCGGCCGCTGGACAGCATGCAGCCCTATCGCCTGGAGATGGGCACGCGCCTGGCCACCGAGGCAGGCAGCAACCTGTACCAGTTCTGGGGCCGCCAGATTGCCGAGCACCTGAACACCCGGCTGCGCGCCGACACCACGCCAGTGGTGATCAACCTCGCCTCGCAGGAATACTTCAAGGCCGTGGACCGCAAGGCACTCAAGGCCCGCGTGATCGAATGCGTGTTCGAGGACTGGAAGGGCGGCAACTACAAGATCATCAGCTTCTTTGCCAAGCGCGCACGCGGCCTGATGGCGCGTTACGCCATCACCCGCCGCCTTGCCACACCCCACCAGCTCGAAGGGTTTGACCTGGACGGCTATGCCTTTGCCCCGGCATCATCCGAGCCCGAGCGCCTGGTCTTCCGGCGCAAGACCCCGGCCTCCGCATAAATCCGCCCACCACCCTGCTCTTGTTGAAGGACCGCCATGGCATCGCGTTCTGACCAGCACCCGGACAGCACCACCACCCAGCACGCCAGCGCAGCGCGGCAGGCCATCACCCCCGAGTTGCGCCGCTGGATCATCGAGCAGGCCCAGGCGGGCTACGCCGCACCCGTGGTGCTGCAGTCCATGCGTGACGCAGGCTGGGACGAAGACGTGGCGGCGGATGCGCTGGAGATCACGCTGCAGGAGCACCTGAACGACCTAGCCGTGCAGCAGGGCCTGCCCTCGGCCGTGCGGGTGCCCGAGCCCCGGCTGGATGAATCCCCCGCCCAGGTGGACTGCGGAGACCGCGCCGTGAATGTGCTGCTGGCCATGGCACAGCCGCGCATCGTGGTGTTTGGCAACCTGCTGTCGCCCGAGGAGTGCGATGCCCTCATAGCCGCTGCAGAGCCACGCATGGCACGCTCGCTCACCGTGGCCACCAAGACCGGGGGCGAAGAGATCAATGCCGACCGCACCAGCGACGGCATGTTCTTCCAGCGCGGGCAAAGTCCCCTGATCCAGCGCATCGAGGAGCGCATTGCGCGCCTGCTCCACTGGCCCATCGAAAACGGCGAAGGCCTGCAGGTGCTGCACTACCGCCCCGGCGCCGAATACAAGCCGCACTACGACTACTTCGACCCCGCCGAGCCCGGCACGCCCAGCATCATCCAGCGCGGCGGCCAGCGCGTGGGCACGCTGGTGATGTACCTGAACACACCTGACAAAGGCGGCGGCACCACCTTCCCTGACGTGCACCTGGAGGTGGCGCCGCAGCGTGGCAACGCGGTGTTCTTCAGCTACGAGCGCCCGCACCCGTCCACCCGCACCCTGCATGGCGGCGCCCCCGTGATCGCCGGGGACAAATGGATTGCCACCAAATGGCTGCGTGAGCGGGAATTTCAGTAAAAACCCCGGTATGCGCTAGTCGAACATGCGCCAGCAGCTATAAAAATAGTAGCAATAGCACAGACCCCCTTGGAACCCACACACCCGAAAGACCAGGCCATGAACACGCCAGAACAATCCCAACTCGGCAAGGCATCGGCCTATGTGGACCAGTACGACGCCTCGCTGCTGTTCCCCATCCCGCGCGCGGGCAAGCGGGCCGAGATCGGCATCACCGGCTCGGCGCCCTTCTTCGGGGCCGACCTGTGGACGGCGTTCGAGCTGTCCTGGCTGAATGCGCGTGGCAAGCCGCAGGTGGCGCTGGCGCACATCACCGTGCCCTGCGAGACGCCCAACATCGTCGAGAGCAAGTCGTTCAAGCTGTATCTCAACAGCTTCAACAACACCCGCTTTGCCGATGCGGCCGAGGTGCAGGCCCGCATCCGCGCCGACATCAGCGAAGCCGTATGGCGTGGCGCCGACCACCCCGCCACCGTGGGCGTGAAGCTCATCGCACCCGAGCTGTTCGACCAGGAACCCGTGCATGAGCTGGACGGCCTGAGCCTGGACCGGCTGGACGTGGAATGCACGCGCTACCAGCCCGCGCCCGACCTGCTGACGGCCACATTCAACGAAGCGCCCGTGACCGAGACCCTCACCAGCAACCTGCTCAAAAGCAACTGCCTAGTGACCGGCCAGCCCGACTGGGGCAGCGTGCAGATCAGCTACAGCGGCCCGCAGATCAATCAGGAAGGGCTGCTGCAGTACCTGGTGAGCTTTCGCAACCACAACGAGTTCCATGAGCAGTGTGTGGAGCGCATCTTCATGGACGTGTGGGCACGCTGCAAGCCCATCAAGCTCACGGTGTACGCGCGCTACACGCGCCGCGGCGGGCTGGACATCAACCCCCTGCGCACCAGCCACCCGCAGGCCCTGCCGCGCAACGTGCGCACTGCCCGGCAGTAGGCCTGCCCCCGCCCCCCATCAACCGAACGCATCCGTCAGTTGCGCGCATCGATCCAGTCGCACCGCAGGGTGTGGCGCAGGTGCGCGCGGGTGCGCCAGGCAACGTACAGGCTGGGGACAAAAATGCCGATCAGGCACACCGGCGCGGCGCAGGGCTCGCCAAAAGCGCAGATGGGAAACCAGCCCACCCAGCCCAGCATCCAGACCGTCAGCACCAGGTCCCACAGGTGGTATTCGAGCGGGTGGTCGGCCTTGTGTGCCACATGCCACTGCTTGATGCGCTGCAGCTCGTCGAGGGTCATGGTGATCTCCCGGAAAACGGGAAAATCACTGTAAGTTACGAGTAAGAATTCGTCAAGGTGCGAGTGTTCCTTGGCGGCTCGTTGCAGTGCCGCTCAACCCAGCCGGAACACATCCACCGAGCGGCCCAGCGACACCGCGCTTTCCTTGAGGCCCTGGGCGGCGGCGGCCGACTCCTCCACCAGCGCGGCGTTCTGCTGCGTCACGGTGTCGAGCTGCGTCACCGCCTCGTTGACCTGGGCAATGCCCTGCGACTGCTCCTTGGTGGCGCTGCTGATCTGCTGGACCAGCGTGCTCACGCGCTCCACGGCGTGCACGACGCCCTCGATGGTGGTGCCCGCATGGTCCATCTGCTGCGCGCCGCTGGCGATCTGGTTCACCGTGACGCCGATCAGGCCGCTGATCTCCTTGGCAGAGCTGGCGCTGCGTTGCGCCAGGGCCCGCACCTCGCCCGCTACCACCGCAAAGCCCCGGCCCTGTTCGCCTGCACGGGCCGCCTCCACGGCGGCGTTGAGCGCCAACAGGTTAGTCTGGAAGGCAATGCCCTCGATCACGCCCACGATCTCGCTGATCTTGGTGGACGACAGCTTCATCTGCTGCATGGCCGCCCCCACCTCCTGCACCGCCTGGCCGCCGCGCGTGGCGATGTCGCTGCTCTGTGCGCTCTCGTGCGACACCTTGGCTGCTGTCTCCGACGTCTGCAGCACTGTGCTGGCCAGTTGCTCCATGGCCGCGGCGGTTTCTTCCAGGCTGCTGGCCTGCGACTCGGTACGGGCCGACAGGTCCATGCCGCCACGCGCGATTTCGTCGGCCGATTCGATGAAGTTGCGCACCTCGGTGCGCACGTCGCCCACCACGGCGCGCAGGTTGACCTGGGTCTGTTGCAAGCGCTGCATCAGCGCGCCCAGGGGTTGGGGGTAGTCGGTGCCCACCGACGTGGCAAGGTTGCAGGCCGAGATGTCGGATGCGAAACGGGTGGCGTCGTGCACCCCTTGCAGCACGGTGGCCTGAAAGCGCCACAGCGTCCCCCCCGCCCCCAGCACCAGCAGCGCCAGGCGGGCCACCCAGGCGGTGGTGCCTTGCAGCCCCATCACGTCGGGCAACAAGGCCAGCAGCACCGTCATCAGCAGCAGGATCACCATGCGGGGCAGCAGCGCCATCTGCGCCAGGCGCTGCTGCCAGCCACGCACTCCCCGGTAGCGCACGTTGCCCGAGTCCAGGTAGAAGCTGCTTGCGCCCGAAGCCGCCTCGCTGCGCATCTGTGCATACAGGGCCTCGGCGGCCACCATCTCGGCCGCACTGGGCTTGGTGCGCACCGACATATAGGCGCGTGGCTTGCCGCCCTCCATGATGGGGGTGACGTTGGCTCGCACCCAGTAGTGGTCGCCGTTCTTGCGGCGGTTCTTGACCAAGCCCGTCCAGGGCTCGCCCCGGCCTATGGTGCGCCACATGTCCTTGTAGGCCTCGGCCGGCATGTCGGGGTGGCGAATGATGTTGTGGGGCTGGCCAATGAGTTCGTCGTAGCTGTAACCGCTGACGCGCACGAACGCCGGGTTGCAGTGCGTGATCTCACCCTTGGTGTTGGTGCTGGACACCAGCAACTCTTCACCGGGGTAGTCAAAATTCTGCTGGGTCACTGGCAGATTGATGCGCATTCGAGGCTCCTGAAGGGCCTGCGGCAGGGGCAGGCGGCGCGGCTTTTTGTGGCGTGTTGTATGTAACCGCTTGATACGAATCAAGTCTAACTGCTCCCTCCCCTGCTTTGCCCCAAAAAGGTGCCTCCCCACGCCCCTCAAAGCGCAAACACTGAGAGCCTGCTCACCGCCTTTTGGAAATCCGCACCCTCAATCAAAAAAGCTGCCCGGTTTCCATGGTCGCCTCTGCCCGAGGCCCGCGCCGACGCACCTCTGCGGCCGCTGTGGCACGCGGCTCTGGCGCTGGTTCTTCCCCCCGCCGCGCCAGCGTGCTGGCCCGCACGCCGAGCAGCCGCAGGCGCTTGTCCAGCGGCACGCGCTTGAGGCATTGCCCGGCCAGCTGCCGGATGGTCGCCCCGTCGGCGGTGTAGCTGTTGGCGGTGTGGTCACGCGTCGCGATCTTGAAGTCGTCGTAGCGCAGCTTGATACCGATGGTGCGCGCCACATAGCCCTTGCGCTGCAGATCTTCGGCCAGCCGCATGCACAGGTCGGTAAAAATGGCGCCCAGCTCGGCCCGGTCACGCACCGCATGCAGGTCGCGGTCGAAGGTGGTCTCGCGGCTCATGCTCACCGGCTCGCTCTCGGTCACCACCGGGCTGTCGTCGCGGCCCCAGGCCACCCGGTACATCCAGGCGCCGGTGGATTTGCCAAAGTGGCCCATCAGCCACTGCTCATCCTGCGCGGCAAGCTGCCCGATGGTTTCAATGCCCAGCCGTGCCAGCTTCTCGCCCGCCTTGGGACCGATGCCGTTGATCTTGCGCACGTTCAAGGGCCAGATTTTGCTCTGCAGGTCTTCCTCGTAAACGATGGAGATGCCGTTGGGCTTGTTGAACTCGCTGGCCATCTTGGCCAGCAGCCGGTTGGGCGCCACGCCGATCGAGCAGGTCAGCCCGGTCCTATCAAAGATGCTTTTCTGGATGAGCCTCGCCAGCACCCGCCCGCCTTCGCGCTGGCCGCCGGGCACGTCGGTGAAGTCGATGTAGACCTCGTCCACCCCCCGGTCCTGCATCACCGGTGCGATCTCGGTGATGGTGCTCTTGAACAGGCGCGAAAAGCGTCGCACCTCGTCAAAATCCACCGGCAGCACGATGGCCTGCGGGCACAGTTTGGCGGCCTTCATCATGCCCATGGCCGAGCCCACGCCGAACTGCCGCGCCGGGTAGGTGGCCGTGGTGATCACGCCCCGGCCCACGTAGTCCTTGAGCAGCGGAAAGTCTTCCACCGGTATGAAGCGCCGCTCGCGCTCCTCGGTGCCGTCTGGCCCGCGCAGCAGCAGCTCGTCCACCTTGCGCCGCCCGCCACCGATCACCACAGGCAAGCCTTTGAGTTGCGGGTAGCGCAGCAACTCCACGGACGCAAAGAACGCGTCCATGTCCAGGTGCGCGATGCGGCGCAGCTTGCCGGTAGGGGCAGCCTGCGCAGGAGGTGGGGTTTCAGGAGAATCTGGCTCGGTGGCGGTCACACCCGATATTGTGCGGGGCGACGCCCTCCCACCGAAGGCGGATGATTAGCGATTGCGCCGCGCGCTGCGCTCCCCGGCGCCGATGGCCCCCAGCATCAGCACCACACCCGCCAGCTGCCAACCGCCCAAAGTGTGCTGAAAGTACAACCAGTCCACCACGATGGCGACCGTGGGGTAAGCAAACTGCAGTACCGCCACCCGGGCCGTCGCCAGGCGTGCCATGCCCGCGTACATCAAGGTATACGCCAAGCCGGTGTGGATCAGCCCCAACCCACCCAGCCATGCCCAGGAGACTCCCCAGGCAGGCCAACCGTGTCCCACGGGGACCACCCACAGCACAGCCGCACCCAGCGCACATTGCCACCACGCCAGGGTCCCCAGCGGCAGCACCCCCAAGCGCTTGGCGACTACGGTGACGGTGGCTGTGCACAGCGCACCTATCAGGCACAGGCCCACGCCCACCCAGTAGCCAGACGCATGCCCGGCACCTGAGGAAGACAGCCCCCCGGCCACGCCCGTGGCCAGCACCAACCCCACCATCGCGACCAGCACTGACACCACGCGCTGCCGAGGCACGGCTTCTTTGAGCCACCACGCCCCCAGCAGCAACACCCACAACGGTTGCACATGGAACAGCACCACCGCCACCCCGGTGGGCACCTGCTGGATCGCCGTGAAAAACAGCCACCAGCTCGCCAACATGAGCCCGCTGAGCAGCAACACCCACGGCAAAGCCGCCCAGCCCACCCAGAGCCCCTGCCACAGTCCCGACCACGACCGGTGGCGCCAGGCCATCCATAACGTGAGCCCCACGAGACCAAAAGCGCAGCGGAACCAGGTCACCGTCAACGGCGCCGCCTGCGCCTCATGCACGAACACGCCGATGGTGCCCAGCAGCGCGTTGCCCAGCACGAAGGCGATCCAGCCGTCCAGCCGGTGGGCAGACGACAGCCCACGCGCGCTGCCCGCAGGTGAAGCGGACGCTGGAACCACGGGTGCGGATGTGCCTGAAACGGTAAAGGAAGACTGCTGCATGCCCGCAGTGTGGCTGCCAGCCTTTGCAATCCAAAGCGCATAATTCTCACACCAACCATTCGATCATCGAATACATCATCACTGGGGCAATCCATGAGCTACCGCGATTTGCAATTCGATTGGCTTCAGTGCCTGGTGGCTGTGGTGGATGCAGGCTCGCTCTCCGGCGCGGCGGCCGAGGTGCACCGGTCCCAGTCGGCGGTCAGCATGCAGCTCAAGAAGCTGGAAGACGCCGTAGGCCACCGACTGCTGGAGCGCGACGCCCGCAAGCAGCACCTCACGCCCAAGGGTGAAACCCTGCTGGGCTACGCCCGCCGCATTCTGGAGCTGCATGCAGAAGCACATGACGCCCTGAACGGCGACGCACTCACAGGCCGGGTGCGGCTGGGGGTGCCGGATGACTACGCAGCGCGCTACCTCACGCCCGTGCTCAAACGCTTTGCGCCACGGCACAGCGCGGTGGAGATAGAACTGGACTGCGAGCAGTCCACCGCACTCATCCCGCGTGTGGCCAATGGCGACCTGGACCTGGCCCTGATCTCGCGCGACCACGCACGCCGGGGCACGCTGCTGTTCCATGAGCCCATGGTGTGGGTGGGGTCTGCGCAGTTCGAGTTGTGGAGGCGCGACCCGCTGCCCATTGCGGTGTACGAATCGGCCAGCCTGGCGCGGCGCGGCGCCATCCACGCGCTGGCGCAGCAGGGGCGCCGCTACAAGGTGGTCTATCACAGCTCCAGCCTGGCCGGACAAATTGCAGCGGTGGAAAGCGGCCTGGCCGTGGCCGCCCTCACCCACTGCAGCGTGCCACCGCAGTTGCAGGTGCTCGGCACCGAGCACGGCCTGGGGCCGCTGGCCCCCATGGAGGTGGCCGTCTACCGCAGCCGCGCATCGCGCGGCTCCAAGGCGGTGGACAGCCTGCAGAATCTGCTGGTGCAGACCCTGCGGCAGTCTGGCGGCGCCCGCGTGACTGCCTGAGCGCCTCAGCGCCTGCTGACGAAACGGGAGCCTACTTCTTGGAGAGTGCCGCGCTGCGAATGCCCTGCAGTGTGCCGGTGGGCGTGATCGCCTCGGGATCGATCAGGCAGTGCAGCACGCTGGGCAGGCCACTGGCGCGGGCGCGGGCCAGCGCGGGGGCAAAGTCTTCCGTGCGCTCCACGCGTTCACCATGGCCGCCAAAGGCCTGGGCGTAGGCCTTGAAGTCAGGGTTCTTGAGCTGCGTGGCGCTGATACGGCCGGGGTACTCGCGTTCCTGGTGCATGCGGATGGTGCCGTACATGGCGTTGTCCAGCAGCACCACGATGATCGGCAGGCCGTACTGCACGGCAGTCGCGAATTCTTGCCCGTGCATGAGGAAGTCGCCGTCGCCCGCAAAGATCACCACCTCGCGCTGCGGCCAAAGGCGCTTGCCGCCCACGCCTGCGGGCAGGCCGTAGCCCATGGAGCCACTGGTGGGCGCGAGCTGGCTCGCGTAGTGGGTGAAAGGCCAGAAGCGGTGAATCCAGGTGGCAAAGTTGCCCGCGCCGTTGCAGAAGATGGTGTCGGCGGGCAGCACTTCCTTGAGGTGCTGCATCACCTGGCCCATCTGCAGGTTGCCGGGGATGCGGATGGGTGCCGTATCGCTCCAGGCCAGATATTCGGCATGGGCGGCTTCTGTGTGGGCCTCCCATGGCACAGCCGCTGTGGGGCGCACTGCATTGAGCGCCGCAGCAAACGCCTGGGGCGTGGCGTGGATGGCCTGTGTGGGGCGGTAGAGCTTGCCCAGTTCGTCCGCATCGGCATGCACATGCACCAAGGGCTGCGCCGGGGTGGGAATGCTGAACAGCTCGTAGCCTTGCGAGGGCACTTCTGACAGCCGCCCACCCACCACCAGCACCAGGTCCGACGCCTTGATGCGCGCCAGCAGCTTGGGGTTGACGCCCAGACCCAGGTCACCACCGTAGCAAGCGTGCGTGGCCGGGAACAGCATCTGGCGGCGGAACGAGCAGTACACGGGAAGGGACCACGCTTCGGCAAACGCGGTGAACTCGCGCACCGCCTGCTCGGACCAGCGGCTGCCACCCAAAATAGCCACGGGGCTTTGGGCGGCTTGCAGGCGCTGCGCCAGCTCGGCCATTTGCGCGGCGCCGGGGTGCGTTTCTGTCACCTGGTAGGGCAGCGCATCGGCCACCGTGGCGGCCTCGGTCAGCATGTCTTCGGGCAGCGCCACCACCACGGGACCAGGGCGGCCTGAGGTGGAGACGTGGAAGGCGCGCGAGATCAGCTCGGGCACACGAGCGGGGTCGTCAATCTGCACCACCCACTTGGCCATGGTGCCAAACACGGCGCTGTAGTCCAGCTCCTGAAATGCCTCACGCCCCATGGCGTTGCGGGCCACCTGGCCTACGAACAGGATCATGGGCGTCGAATCCTGGTGCGCAATGTGCACGCCGGCCGAGGCATTGGTGGCACCGGGCCCGCGCGTCACAAAGCAGATGCCGGGCTGGCCGGTGAGCTTGCCCTGCGCCTCGGCCATCATGGCCGCGCCGCCCTCCTGACGGCACACGGTCACGCCAATATCCGCGTCATGCAGCGCATCAAGCACAGCCAAGTAGCTTTCCCCAGGCACACAAAAGAGCTGCTTCACGCCATGGGTGATGAGCTGCTGCACCAGGATCTGGCCGCCGGTGCGCGGGGTGAGGGAGGTCGTATTCATATCAACGGTATCGGATCAGAAATTCAGAACAGGGCCTGGCAGGCGCGCTGGATGCGCGCGCAGGCCTCTTGCAAATCAGCGGTAGAGGCTGCGTAAGAGATGCGAAAGTATGGCGCCAGCCCCAGCACCCCACCGGGCACCACCGCGACATGGTGCTCGCGCAGCAGGTAGGCGCAGAAGTCGGCATCGGTGCGCAGCAGCATGCCGCCCGGCGTGGTGCGCCCCAGCACGCCTTCGCAGCTGGCAAAGGTGTAGAACGCGCCCTCGGGCACGCGGCAGCGCAGGCCGGGTGAGGCGTTGAGCGCGGCCACCACCAGATCGCGCCGGTCCTGGAATGCTTGGCAACGCTCGCGCACCACGTCTTGCGGCCCGGACAGCGCCGCCACAGCCGCCGCCTGGCTGATGGACGAAGGGCACGATGTGGCCTGGCTCTGCACCACCGCCATGGCGGCAATCAGCGCCTTGGGTCCTGCGCCGTAGCCCAGGCGCCAGCCCGTCATGGCATACGACTTGGAGACGCCGTTCACCGTCAGCGTGCGGTCGCGCAGCGAGGGCAACACGGCGGCGGGCGTGGCAAACGCGCGCCCGTCGTACAGGATGTGTTCGTAGATATCGTCCGCCAGCAGCCACACCTGCGGGTGGCGCGCCACCACCTCCAGCACGGGCCGCAGTTGCTCGGCGCTGTAGGCCGCGCCGCTGGGGTTGGAGGGCGAGTTGATGAACACCCAGCGCGTGCGCGGCGAGATGGCCGCCTCCAGCTGCTCGGGCGTGATGCGAAAGCCGTTGGCCTCGGTGCAGGGCACCACCACCGGCACGCCGCCTGCAATCAGCACCATGTCGGCGTACGAAGTCCAGTACGGTGCGGGCAGGATCACCTCGTCGCCGGGGTTCACCGACGCCATCAGCGCGTTGTAGAGGATCTGCTTGGCGCCCGCACCGGCGGTGATTTCGTTCAGCGCAAAGTCCAGTCCGTTGTCGTGCTTGAACTTGTGCTGGATGGCGGCCTTGAGTTCGGGTGTGCCATCCAGCACCGTGTAATGCGTCTCCCCCCGCGCCATGGCCTGCTGTGCGGCCTCCAGGATGTGGGCTGGTGTGTCGAAGTCGGGCTCGCCCAAGCCCAGCACGATCACGGGCTGGCCCTGGCGCTTGAGCTGGTTGGCCTCTTGGGTCAGGCGCACGATTTCGGAAACGCCGATGGCAGCGAGGCGGTCGGCCGCGCGGAAGGCCGTGGCGGGGATGGGAGCGTTCATTGCTGGTAGGTCTCCAGGGGCTTGTCGTTGGGGGTGGCAAACAGCTGGCGCAGCGTGGTGCCCAGCGGCAGGTTCAGGCTCATGTTCTTGGGCGGAATGGGGTTCACAAACCACTTGGTGTAGATCTTTTCCATCTCACCGCTTTGCATCAGCTTGGTCAGCACACCATCCACCGCAGCCTTGAAGGTCGGGTCGTCCTTGCGGAACAGCAGTGCAATGGGCTCGGCGCCCAAGGGCTCGCCCACGATGCGGTAGGCCGAGGGGTCCTTGGAGTTGGCAATCATCCCGGCCAGCAGGTTGTCGTCGAGCACAAAGGCATCGGCGCGGCCGGTCTCCAGCAGCAGGAAGCTCTCGTGGTGATCCTTGCCCAGCACGGTCTTGATGGGGGCGCCGCCCAGCGCGCGCTCTTGCTTGCGCAGCAGTTGCACGGCGGTGGTGCCGGTGGATGCGGCAATGGTGCGGCCTGCGAGTTGGCTGATGGACTTCAGGTCCGAATCCTTGCGCACGGCCATGCGCACTTCGCTCACATAGGTCGTCACCGCAAAGGCCACTTGCTGCTGGCGCGCGGTGTTGTTGGTGGTGGGGCCGCAGCCAATGTCCAGCGTGCCGTTCTGCACCAGCGGCAGCGTGTTTTGCGCCGTCACGGCCATGTATTCGAGCTTGGCGTCGGGCGCGATTTCCTTGAGCACGCGCTCGCACAGCTCGACGTGGTAGCCCACGTATTTTTCATTCGCGCCCAGCGCGTAGGCCATGGGCGGCGAGGTCTCGCGCACGCCCAGCACGGCCTTGCCACTGGCTTTGATCTTCTCCAGCGTGGGCTGGGTGACCATCTGTGCCTGTGCGGGGGCCGTGGCCATGCAGGCCAGGGCCAGGCCTGCAGCGAGCGCGGTGAAGGTCTTGCGGGAAATTGCCATGTCGTTGTCTCCGTGTGTTTTGTGGTTGGCAGGTGGATGAATCGGGGAGAGAGAAATCGGGCGGCTGGGGTGACGCTCAGATCACGTTCTTTTCGAGCAGCGGCGCGTTGCGCGCAATGCGTTCAATGGACAGCGGCGACAGGTCCAGGCTTTGGTAGCTGCCCGTGAGCAACAGCTCGGCCACGCCCCGACCCACGGCGGGGCACTGCTGCAGGCCATGGCCCGAAAAGCCGTTGGCAAACACCAGGTTGTCGCACGCCGGGTGCAGGCCCACGATGGCGTTGTGGTCGAAGGTGTTCATCTCGTAGTAGCCCGCCCAGGCGCCCTGCATGCGCAGTGCCTCAAAGCCGGGGATGCGCTCGGCCAGGGTGGGCCAGATGTGGTGGTCAAACGCGTCGTACTCGGGCTCCAGCGGGGCAAAGTCGGCGTCGTTGTCTGCGTCGGGCGCAAAGCCGCAGATGAAGCCTTTGCCCTCGGGCCGCAGCCAGATGCCGCTGGTGTCGATCAGCAGCGGGCAACCCGGCAGCGCGGCGGGGCTGGCGAGGTTGAACACCGTCCGGCGCTTGCCCACCACGGGCAGATCAATGCCCGCCCAGCCCGCAATGGCCGCCGCCCAGGGGCCACCGGCGTTCACGGCATAGCGACAAGGCAGCACGTTGCCACTTTGCAGGCGCACCGCATTCACATGCAACACGCCGTCGCTGGCCGCCGTGTCCAGCCCCACCGCCTCGTCGGCCACATAGCGCACGCCCTGGCTCTGTGCCTTTTTGCGCAGCGCCGTCAGCAGCAGGTAGCCATCAAACCAGCCCTCGCCCGACAGGCCCAATGAGCCCAGCACCACGTCCTGCAGCGCCAGCCAGGGAAAGCGCTCGGCCAGTTGCTGCGGGCCCAGCAGCGCCACATCGGCACCGTGCTGCTTTTGCAGTGCATGGTTCTCGCGCAGCGTGGCCTCGCCCGCCTGGGTGGCCAGGTACAAGTAGCCGCCTTCGTGCAGACCGATGTCCGGCACATCGCCGTTGCAGGCCAGGAGCGTGCCCACGTTGCGCAAAAAGCCAATGCCGTAGGCCGATATCTGGATGTTGATGTCGGTCGAGAACTGCTGGCGGATGGAGCTGGCAGACAGCGCCGACGAGGCGCGCGCGTAGGTCGGGTCACGCTCGACCACCACGACCTCGCAGCCCAGCTGCTGCAGGGTGAGAAAGTAGGCAATGGCACTGCCAATGACGCCACCGCCGATGATGACGATGGGGTGTGATTCCTTAGCGATCAACATGAACGGGGCAACCAGCGCGTGGGTTACACGTCAAACGTAACGCCCTGCGCCAGCGGCAGTGCGGTGGAGTAGTTGATGGTGTTGGTCGCCCGGCGCATGTAGGCCTTCCAGCTGTCCGAGCCCGCTTCGCGGCCACCGCCCGTTTCCTTCTCGCCGCCAAACGCGCCGCCAATTTCGGCGCCGCTAGGGCCGATGTTCACATTGGCAATGCCGCAGTCCGAGCCTGCCGCCGACATGAACTGCTCGGCCTCGCGCACATTGAGCGTGAAGATGGACGACGACAGCCCAGCGCCCACGGCGTTGTTCATGGCGATGGCTTCGTCGATAAGTTGATAGCGCACCACGTACAGGATGGGCGCAAAGGTTTCGTGCAGCGCGGGGCCTTCGTGCTTTGCCAGCTCGACCAGCGCGGGGCGCACGTAGTACGCGTCCGCACCGCCGATGCCTTCCACCCGGCCGCCGCCGTGCACCGTGGCGCCCAGCGCGCGGCTTTGCTCCAGCGCCTTTTGCATGCCATCAAAGGCCAAGCGGTCAATCAGCGGGCCCACCAGCGTGCCAGCGGTGCGCGGGTCGCCCACCTGCACGTTGGCGTACACCTTGGCCAGCTGGGGCACCAGCTGGTCGTAAATGCTCTCGTGCACAAACAGGCGGCGCAGCGTGGTGCAGCGCTGGCCCGCCGTGCCCATGGCGGCAAACGCGATGCCGCGCAGGGCCAGGTTCAGGTCGGCCGTAGGCGCCACGATGGCGGCGTTGTTGCCGCCCAGCTCCAGAATGCCGCGCGCAAAACGCGCTGCCAGGCGTGGGCCCACGGCGCGGCCCATGGCGGTGGAGCCGGTGGCCGACAGCACGGGCACGCGGGCGTCGTCTACCAGCACCTCGCCAATGTCGCGCTGGCCCACAATCAGCTCCAGCAGGCCTTCGGGTGCATCGGCCCCAAAGCGGGCGATGGCGCGCTGCGCAATCGCGTGCGTGGCCAGGGCCGTGAGCGGCGTTTTCTCCGACGGCTTCCACACCACCGAATCGCCACACACCAGCGCCAGCGCCGCGTTCCAAGACCACACCGCCACCGGGAAGTTGAAGGCCGAGATCACACCGCACACGCCCAGCGGGTGCCAGGTTTCCATCATGCGGTGGCCGACTCGCTCGGTGGCAATCGTCAGGCCATACAGCTGGCGCGACAGGCCCACGGCAAAGTCGCAAATGTCGATCATCTCCTGCACCTCGCCCAGGCCTTCGGAAGGGATCTTGCCCGCCTCGATGGTCACCAGCAGACCCAGGTCGGCCTTGGCGGCGCGCAGCTCTTCGCCCAGCAGGCGCACCAGTTCACCCCGGCGCGGTGCGGGCACATTGCGCCACGCCAAAAAGGCGGCATGCGCGCGACCGATGGCGGCCGTGGCATCGGCCGCGCTTTGCTGCGGCACCTGGGCCAGCACCTCGCCCGTGATGGGCGAGCGCGCCGCCAGCGTGCCGCCGGTGTAAGCCGCGCGGGGCACGCCCAGGCGTTGCAGCAGTTGATCGACTTCGGACAAGAGCGGTGTGACAACAGGGGTGGCGGCAGGGGTGGCAGACATGGCGACTCGCAAAGGTGAGTGAAGGCAGAGAGATGGCAACAGCGTGGAAGAACACACGCAATGAATGCGCCAATATCCGCCAATCGCGCCGTGCTGGATAGCAAAAAAATGGAACTACTTGATCACAAATCAGCATCAAGTGCCTGAAAATTGCAGAGCTGCCGACGCTTGATGTAGTAGCGCTACAACCCAAAACCATGCACAACGAGACAGAGCCGCTCATTCCCCCTGCGCATGATTGATCCCATTTGACACCATGACCCTGCTGCGCCGCGCCTTCCTGCCCTCCACCGCCGACCTGCTGGCCTTTGAGGCGGCAGCCCGCCACCAAAGCGTGTCGCGCGCGGCCGAGGAGCTGCACCTCACCCAAAGCGCCGTGTCGCGCCAGATCCGCCAGCTGGAAGAGCAGATAGGCACCGCCCTCTTCCACCGCGTGCGCCAGCGTGTGGTGCTGACCGACGCGGGCCGCGTCTACGCGGCCGACGTGCAAAACGTGCTGCAGCAACTGTCGGCCAGCACGCAAAAAGCCATGGCGTTCTCCAGCACCGACGGCCTGCTCAACCTGGCCGTGCTGCCCACGCTGGGCACCCGCTGGCTCATCCCGCGCCTGGGCGGCTTCATGGCGCTGCACCCCGAGGCCATGGTCAACTTCTCGGCCCGCACCGAGCCATTTGACTTTGCGGGCACCCCGTTCGACGCAGCCATCCACTTCGGCACCCCGCACTGGGCGGGCGCCGTGTGCGAATACCTGATGCACGAAGAAACCGTGCCCGTGTGCAGCCCCACCTACCGCGACCGCCACCACATCCACACCCCGCAGGACCTGACGCGCGTGGTGCTGCTGCAGCAAAGCACCCGCCCCACCCAATGGGCCGAATGGTTTGAGCTGGTTGGCGCCCCCACCGCCCTGGCCCTGCGCGGCCCCCAGTCGGAGCACTTCGCCATGATTGCGCAAGCCGCCGTATCGCACCTGGGTGCGGCGCTGCTGCCGCGCTTTTTGATTGAGCAGGAACTGGCGGCAGGCAGCCTGGTGGAGCTGTCAGACCAGGTGCTGACGAGCACCGATGCCTATTACCTCGTGTACCCGGAAGCGCGGGCGCAGACGCCGTTGGTGAAGGCGTTCAGGGACTGGCTGGTGGGGGAGTGCGCGGTGCAGAGGCAGGGGAAAGGATGACGACGGCAGGACCACCAGCATGTCGAATTCGTTCAAGACGCCGCCAACAGGGCCAGGGCATCCTCCTGCGCCATGCAACTTGAATCCCTCGACACCTGTCTCTGGAACGCCACCCACGCTTTCAAGGCCAACGGACTTCCCATCACCACCCGCATGACTGTGGTGCGGCTGCCAGGAGAGCAGCTTCTCGTCCACTCACCGATTCCAATGCCCCCAGGGAGTGCCCTGCTGGAGCAGCTGCAGGCACTTGGCACGGTGGCTTTCATCGTGGCACCGAACAAGATGCACCACCTGTTTCTGGCGCCTTGCGCCCAGACTTTCCCGAACGCCAGGGTGTATGGCCCCAAGGGCCTGGCTCAGAAGCGGCCGGACCTGGCAGCCAGGCTGCACGATCTGCCCTCAGGCGATGTGCCCGAATGGCTTCCAGACCTGGAGCACCTGGCTTTTGAAGGCATTCCTGCAGGCAATGAGTCGGTATGGTTCCACCGCCCTTCGGCCACGCTCATCGTGACAGACCTTCTGCAGTGGATGGCGGGGGACCTGCCTTGGTCCACGCGTGCCTATGCCACGCTGACCGGGGTGCGGCGCCAACTGGCCGTCCCGGTCACGGTGCGCGCGCTGGTGCGTGACCGTCGTGCCGCAGCCCGCAGCGCAGAGCGCGTGCTGCGCTGGCCCTTTGAGCGGGTCGTGACGGCCCACAACCAAGTGCTCGACAACCGTGCCTACGCACAGGTCAAACAGGCGCTCGCAGTGCTCTGACCGAAACAATCACCCCATCATCCACGGGACGCCGTGGGCCTCACTGCCACGCCATCCCCCCGTACCCCTCAAAGATGTCGGAGCACATACCCCAACCCGGTATTGGCCAACAGCCCCACCAGCACCAGCCCACCGGCTACCCCGGCCGCATGTACCTTGCCGAGGGCTGCGCGCTCGCTCACCCAGTGCCATTCGGCGGTGCAAAACCACAGCAGCGCCAGCAGAAACAGCCCCACGCCGACCGCAGACAGCACCCCGCCCACCAGGGCCAGCGACGTGCTGATCGACACGGCCAGCGCAAAGGGTGCGACCAGGTAGCACTGTTCGTAAAACGGGTTGCGCAGGTTGAGGCGGTGAATGGGTTGGCGACTGTGCAGCAGGTACCAGACAGCCCCGGCCAGCGACCAGATGCCAAAAGCTATGGTGCGATACAGCAGCAGGTTCTCCTCGGACTTCAGCAGCTCGCCCGCGAGCGTGCCCATCTCAGGTGCTCCTTGCTTGCGCAGAGCCAGATCGAGCACATGGGCCACCAGCACGCACAAGATGAGCAACAGCGGCGGGCTGATCGCATCGCCGTAGCGGTCCTCGCCTTCGCGGTCTTGCTCTGCCTGCACATAAGTGACCATCTGGCGCGGGCGCCGCACGATGCGCCACAAGGTCTTGGGCAGCAACACCAACCAGATCAGGGCTTCATACACAAAGTCTTCAAACGACTTGAGTATCTTGAGAAAGTCCACCATCAACTCCTTGAGGCCAAGGGCCCGTTCAGTCAGGTGCCAACGCTGCGTGAAAAGGCCAGCGCAAAGGCCATGATCGCCCAGTCGTTGGCAATGTGGGCGATGGTGCTGGCCCACAGGTTGCGGGTGTAGACAAAGACCCCCGTCAACACCAGGCGCGCGGTACCGATGACCAGCAAGGCCTGGCCGACATGCCATTGGTAGGTGGGCAGGTGCAGCGCACCAAACAGCAACGCCGTGGCCACCCAAGCCACAGCAATGGCCCAGCGGGCAGGCATGCCGACGCGGTGCAGCAAGGCCACAGTGGCCAGCAGCGGGATAATGGTGACCAGCTCCTCACCCAGCAATTGCACAGCCACCAGCGCAAACCGCGCTACCAGTTGTGCAGATGTCAGGCCCGCAACGGCATCCACACTGGCGTTGGCACTGAGGTGCGACATGCCAAGCCCATACACAGCCACCAGCGCGGGCAAGCCCAACACCAGTGGCACGGCAGCCAATGCCAACGCCACATCGCGCCAGCGGGGGCGCCTGAACAGGGCCACCCAGTCCGGGCCCACGGCGACGAGCAATCCGGCCCATTGCACGCCCACAAACAGCACCGCTGCCAACGCCCCGGTCCACGGGCTCGGATCCCAGGTCGGCACCGCCAACAGCAACACGAAAGCGAGGGCACTGGCCGCCCACAGCGTCATGCAGCCTTTGGTGGACAGGGATACGGGATGGCCGAAGCAGTAGGGCAAGTCCAGCTTCGCTGATAACGGCTTTGGCGCGGATGACGTATGCGGCAAGGTGGTTCCCTGGGTATGCGCTGCATCTCTCCAAAGGATGCGGCT
This sequence comes from Acidovorax sp. GW460-11-11-14-LB4, assembly GCF_059423685.1. Lineage (NCBI taxonomy): Bacteria > Pseudomonadati > Pseudomonadota > Betaproteobacteria > Burkholderiales > Comamonadaceae > Acidovorax > Acidovorax sp. GW460-11-11-14-LB4. Next base: position 20,098 of record NZ_JBWKYJ010000084.1, read on the forward strand.
TTGGCCCTAGGTTACCTGTGGATCAAGAAGACGGCCATGGGCCGCTGGGGCCTGCCCCTCACCGAATCTCGCATAGAAGAGGTGTGACTCGCAGTACCACACCCCAGGCCCCCCAGGCC
>NZ_JBWKYJ010000085.1:0-19251 GCF_059423685.1 Acidovorax sp. GW460-11-11-14-LB4
ACCCAGGGCCCCCCGTCCCTCCCGCGCTCCAGCGCCGTCCAGCTACCGCGTCGCGTCAGGCGCCTTTGTGGCGCCCGTGCGCCAGGTGCCTGCGCCTGCCACCAGCACCGTGGGGGGCTTGCCCACCTCGCGCCTGAACAAGCGCATGGCTGAGCTGGGCCTGTGCTCGCGCCGCGAGGCCGACGACTGGGTGGAGCAGGGCTGGGTCAAGGTCAACGGCGTGGTGGCGACCATGGGCCAGCAGGTCACGGCGGCCGACCGCATCGAGGTGGACAAGATTGCCCAGGGTTTCCAGGAGCAGCGCGTCACCATCCTGCTGAACAAGCCCATTGGCTATGTGAGCGGCCAGGCCGAGGACGGTCACACGCCCGCCGTGGCGCTGATCAACCCTCGCACCCACTGGCGCGATGACCCCAGCCGCAACCGCTTCTCTCCGCCGCAGCTGCGGGGCCTGGCACCTTGCGGGCGGCTCGATATCGACTCGGTGGGCCTCTTGGTGCTGACCCAGGACGGCCGCGTGGCCCGGCAGATCATTGGCGAGGACTCCGAGATGGAAAAGGAGTACCTGGTGCGCGTGGTCTACCAGGCCCCCGGTCAGGCGGTTACACGCCACCCCGGTGAGCGCTCCGCGCCGCTGCAGGAAATCGACGAGCGTGACCCGGTCAGCACCAATGTGCAGGCGGTGTTTCCCAGAGAGTTGCTGGAACGCCTGCGCCATGGCCTGAGCCTGGACGGCGAACCGCTCAAGCCCGCCAAGGTCGATTGGCAAAACCCCGAGCAGCTGCGGTTTGTGCTCACCGAGGGCAAAAAACGCCAGATCCGCCGCATGTGCGAACTGGTGGGGCTCAAGGTGGTGGGTCTCAAGCGCATCCGCATCGGCCGCGTGACCCTGGGCAACCTGCCGGTGGGGCAGTGGCGCTATCTGTCGCCCAACGAGCGGTTCTGAGAGCCTGCGGGCTCCCTGACACTTTTTAAACGGAGCCCTTTCATGCCCCCACCGTCCACACCCCGGCTGCGCAAGCCTGCTGCTTCTGCCCCTCCGGTCGACGGCGCCACTGCGGCGAACGCCAACCCGCTGCGTCAGTTGCGGGCGTCCGACCTGCGCGGTGTGGCGCGCCTGGCGGCGCAGGCCACCACCGGCATCAGCCGGGTGGCCGAGGGGGTACACCAGTCGGTGCTGGGCACGCTGGGGCTGCCGGGCGGTGCCCAGCCGGGTCGTACGCGGGGGCTGACCGGGTTGGTGTACCAAAGCATCCGGGGGGTAACGCAGCTGGTGGATGCGGGCCTGCAGGCCGGGCTGGCGCGGCTGGAACCGTTTTTTGCTCCGGCCACGCCATCCGACGCAGTGCATTGGGAGCGCGAGGCGGTCATCGCCGCGCTCAACGGCGTGATGGGCGACCGCCTGCAACGCGACGGCAACCCGCTGTGCACGCAGATGGGCTGGTACCAGCAGGGTCTGCCCCTGGACTTGCGCGCGCTGGCTGCACCGGGTGCCGCCACGGGCAAGCTTCTGGTACTGGTGCATGGCCTGTGCATGAACGACCTGCAGTGGCTGCGCCATGGCCACGACCATGGCGCCCATCTGGCCGAGGCCTTGGGCTACACCCCTGTCTACCTGCGCTACAACACCGGCCAGCACACATCCACCAACGGGGCCGAGTTATCGGCCCTGCTTGCATCCCTGGTGGCTTCGTGGCCCGTGCCGGTGACGGAGCTGTCCATCCTGGCCCACAGCATGGGTGGGCTGGTGGCGCGCAGCGCCTGTCACCATGCCGCACAGGCCCCGGCAGGCTCCGGCGGCTGGCTGCCCCGGCTGCGCCACCTGGTTTTTCTGGGCACCCCGCACCACGGCGCGCCCCTGGAGCGCGCGGGCCACTGGGTGGATGTGCTGCTGGGCAGCACCGCGTACTCACGCCCCTTTGCCCGCCTGGCCCAGTTGCGCAGTGCGGGCATCACCGACCTGCGCTACGGCCATGTGCTCGATACGGACTGGCAGGGGCGCGATCGCTTTCGCAAAAGCCCCGACCAGCGCACCCCGGTGCCGCTGCCTTCCGCCGTGGCGTGCCACGCGGTGGCGGCCACCCTGGCTGCGCGGCGCAGCCCGGTGGGCGAGCGGCTGGTGGGGGACGGGTTGGTGCCCTTGCACAGTGCGCTGGGCATCCACGATGATCCCGAGAGGACGCTGGGCTTTGCCAAGCCCCGGCAGGCGGTGTTCTACCGCCTGGGCCACCTGGATTTGCTGGCAGACGCGGGCGTGGCCCGGCAGCTTCAGGAATGGATGCAGGTATGAGTACCTGGGCGGCCTGCTTTTTGACGCAGGCGGCGCTTGCCAGGGGCCGGGGCGCGGCTACCATGTCGCGGTGCGCTACGTAACAAGGAGAATTTAGTGAGTGATGCGAAATACCGCCTGGTGACCCGCAGTGACTTTGACGGCCTGGTCTGCGCGGTGCTGCTCAATGAGCTGAACCTGATCGACGAGATCACTTTTGTCCACCCCAAGGACATGCAGGACGGCAAGGTGCCTATCACCAGCCGCGATATCACCACCAACCTGCCCTACGTGCCGGGTGCGCACCTGGTGTTCGACCACCACGAGTCCGAAACCATCCGCAACTCTGGTCGCCGCGACGAGAACCACATCATCGAGGCCCACGCCCCCTCGGCCGCGCGCGTGGTCTACAACCACTATGGGGGCAAGGCCGCGTTCCCGCGCATCACCGACGAGATGATGGCCGCCGTGGACCAGGCCGACTCGGCGCAGTATTCACGCGACGACATCCTCAACCCCCAGGGCTGGGTGCTGCTGAACTACCTCATGGACTCGCGCACGGGCCTGGGGCGTTTTCGGGAGTTCCGCATCAGCAACTATGCGCTGATGATGGATCTGATCCAGTATTGCCGCGACCACACCATCGACGAGATCCTGGCGCTGCCCGATGTGCAAGAGCGCGTCAACCTGTACCGCGAGCACGCCCCCAAAGCCCAGGCCCAGCTGCAAAGCTGTGCCATTCGCATCGGCAACCTAGTGGTGCTGGACCTGCGCGACGAGGAAACCATCTGGGCCACCAACCGGTTCATGATCTATGCGCTGTTTCCACAGTGCAACATCTCCATCCACGTGATGTGGGGCCTGCAGAAGCAGAACACGGTGTTTGCCACCGGCAAGTCCATTCTGGACCGAAGCAGCAAGACCCACGTGGGTAACCTGATGCTGGAGTTTGGCGGCGGCGGCCACGCGGCGGCGGGCACCTGCCAGGTGGCCAACGACAAGGCCGACACCATGCTCAAGACGCTGATCGAGCGCATCACCACCGACGGCTGAGCACTGAGGCCCGGCCGGGCGGTCAACGACCGCCATGCCTGGCCCTTGAAAAACGGGCGCACGCCCCTACATCACGCCTGCTGGTTCGGCAGGCGTGATTTTTTGTGCCGATCCCATTCGTATTCGTTCAGACCGATTTCCATAGAGAGAACCCCTCCATGAGCAAGCAAACCCTGTCGTTCCAGGCCGAAGTGGCCCAGCTGCTGCACCTGGTTACCCATTCGCTGTATTCCAACCAGGAAATCTTCCTGCGCGAGTTGATCTCCAACGCGTCGGACGCCTGTGACAAGCTGCGTTTTGAGGGCCTCAACAATGCCGCCCTTTTTGAAGACGCCCCCAACCTCGAAGTGCGCGTGACCTTCGACAAGGCCGCCAAGACGCTGACCATCACCGACAACGGCATCGGCATGAGCCAACAAGAGGCCATCGACCACCTGGGGACGATTGCCAAGAGCGGCACTAAGGACTTCATGGGCAAGCTCTCGGGCGACCAGAAGCAGGACGCCCAGCTCATCGGCCAGTTCGGCGTGGGCTTCTACTCCGGCTTCATCGTGGCCGACAAGATCACGGTGGAATCCCGCCGTGCGGGCCTGAAGGCCGAAGAAGGCGTGCGCTGGATCAGTGGCGGCACGGGCGACTTTGAGGTGGAAACCATCACCCGCGCCCAGCGCGGCACCAGCATCATCCTGCACCTGCGCGACGACGCCGAGGAATACCTCAACGCCTGGAAGCTCAAGCAGGTCATCGCCAAATACTCCGACCACATCAGCCTGCCCATCCTGATGGAAAAGGAAGAGTGGAAAGACGGCGAGCTGATCAACCCCAACGACGAAAACGGTGGCCGCCAGCCCGGCGGCATGGTCAAGACGGGCGAGTGGGAAACCATCAACAAGGCCAGCGCCCTGTGGACGCGTCCCAAGAAGGACATCACCGACGAGCAGTACGCCGAGTTCTACAAGACCATCAGCCACGATCACGAAGCCCCACTGACCTGGGCGCACAACCGCGTGGAAGGCAACACCGAATACACGCAGCTGCTGTACATCCCCGCCAAGGCGCCGTTCGATTTGTGGAACCGCGACAAGAAGGCTGGCGTGAAGCTGTATGTGAAGCGTGTGTTCATCATGGACGACGCCGAAGCGCTGATGCCCACCTACCTGCGCTTCGTCAAGGGTGTGATCGACTCGGCCGACCTGCCGCTGAACGTGAGTCGCGAGCTGCTGCAGGAAAGCCGTGACGTGCGGTCCATCCGCGAAGGGTCCACCAAGCGCGTGCTCTCGATGCTGGAAGACCTGGCCAAGCACGACAGGCACGACACCGCAGCGGGCGCCGACGGCGTGACCGACGTGGTGGATGCCGACGACAAAGCCAAGGAAGGCAAGTACACCGCGTTCTACGCCGAGTTTGGCGCCGTGCTGAAAGAAGGCCTGGGCGAAGATTTTGGCAACCGCGAGCGCCTGGCCAAGCTGCTGCGTTTTGCATCCACCACCAGCGACGCCGTGACGGTCGGTTTTGCCGATTACAAGGCCCGCATGAAGGAAGGCCAGGAGGCGATTTACTACATCACTGCCGACACCCTGGCTGCTGCCAAGAACAGTCCACAGCTCGAAGTCTTCAAGAAAAAGGGCATCGAGGTCCTGCTGATGACCGACCGCGTGGACGAGTGGGCACTGAACTACCTGCACGAGTTTGACGGCACCCCGCTGCAAAGCGTGGCCAAGGGCGCCGTGGACCTGGGCAAGCTGCAGGACGAGGCCGAGAAGAAGGCCGCTGAAGAGGCTGCCGAGGCGTTCAAGCCCGTGCTCGCCAAGCTCAAGGAAGCCCTGAAGGACAAGGCCGAAGACGTGCGCGTGACCACCCGCCTCGTCGACTCGCCCGCCTGCCTGGTGGTGCAGGACGACGGCATGAGCACCCAGCTGGCGCGCATGCTCAAGCAGGCCGGCCAGCAGGCGCCCGAGACCAAGCCCGTGCTGGAGGTGAATGCCGAGCACGCGCTGGTCAAGAAGCTCGACGGCAGCGTGCACTTCCATGACCTGGCGCACATCCTGTTCGACCAGGCCCTGCTGGCCGAAGGCGGCTTGCCAGAAGACCCTGCGGCGTACGTCAAGCGCGTGAACGCGCTGCTGGCCTGAGGTTCTCGCAGGTGGTGGGCGGGTGCGCCCCCGAGGCGAAATCTGCTTTCACCGTGCTTGAATAGGGGCTGTGAAACCATTCAAAGTGAAACCCCGGGGCTGGGCAGCGCCCGGGGTTTTTCTTTGGCCGCTGCGGGGTCAGCTCACTCCGGCGGCTGAGCCTGCTCCAGCAGCCGCGCATGCACCTGGTTGCGCTCTTGTGGGTCTGCATCCATCAAAGTCTTGAGGGCCTCATCGGGTAGCCGCATGCCGCGACGCCGGTCGGTTGCCACCGGTAGATTGCGCCAGCCGGAGAGCACCATCCAGTCCCACAACTCCCCCGAAATCCGATGGGTGACCGCCATCTTCAGCGCCTCCCGTTGGATGTCCGTGCCGACCGCAGGCACCTGCCCCACCGGCGCGGGGCGGCGTGCCTGTCGGATCGAAAAAACGTTGCGTATCCAGTCCTTCATGGGCGGGGGGGGGCGTGTTGATAGGGTGCAGCATAGCCCACCGTGTTGGCTTTGCTCAAGCCTCACGGGCCTTGCATAACGCCGCACAACGCTGCTGTCCGCAGCGGAGTTCACTGCGTTGGCGTGCGCGGAATGCCCTGCGCTCCAACGCGCGAATCATTGAAGCCCTGATGGCTTGCGCGGGCCAAGGAAGCCAAGGGCCGCGCCTTCTTCCGCCGAGTTGAACACCACAGCCCTACGAGCGAGTGGTGCGAACGATACGCATTGCGTTACGCAATGGTTAACGATTGTTGCCTCGCAGCAATGCGCCTGTTTCGTGGATAGATTCGAGTGCTGCTTCAGCCACCAAGGCTGGGCGTCTTCGCGGTCTCCCCTCACACCGATTTTTACCAACCCGAAAAGGGGCTGGTGAGGTTGCGGCGTGGCCAAAAACTTGAGCTGTTCATCACTTCAGGACCAACTATGTTCAATCCGTTGTCGCGCCTCTTTGTGGGCGCGCATCCGCCCAGTAGACAGATGCAGGAATTTGACGGTACTACGCCGCCCGGGCAGGGCATGCGCCATCAACGCTGGGCGGAGAAATCCCGCCGGGCATCCCGCGCCTTGCGCCGGTTTGGCTGGCTGTTGCTGGCGAATGGATTGGTCGCGGGCGCTGCCCTGGCGCAGTCTGCGGACCTGGTGGTGAACCACGCAGACTCTCCGGACCCGGGGCCAGCTGGCGGCATCTTCACGTACACGCTGCGCATCGACAACAACGGACCCAATGGGGCGGTGGGTGTCACGTTGACAGACACCTTGCCCGCAGGTTCCGTCTTCATTGATGTGAACACCACCGCAGGCACCTGCAACCAGGCTGGCGGCACGGTCAGTTGCGCCTTGGGCGACATTCCGTTCAATGCCAATCAAACGGTGACAGTGCGCGTGCGCTTGCCTTCGGCCGGGGTGTGGACCAACACCGCCACGGCGGGCAGCACCACCGCAGACCCCAACGCCAGCAATAACGTCAACAGCATCCAGGCCACAACGGCCACGCAAGCGGCTGACCTTTCGGTGTCTGCAGTTCCGTCTGTTGCCAGCGTGAATGCAGGCCAAGCTTACAGCTACGCATTGCAGGCTACCAACCAGGGGCCGGACGCGGCAGATGGCAGCCAGAGCATTAGCTTCACCGTGCCTGCCGGGGCTTTGATCACCGCAGCACCCTCGGGCAGTGGTTGGTCGTGCACGCCGTCCAGCGGCTATCCGCTGAGCAGTGGCAACGTGAGCTGTACCCGCTCGGGCACCTTGGCGAATGGTGCCACCACCTCGGTGGTGACCGTACCTGCTGTGTCCAATGTGAACGGCACCGTGACTGCCGCATTTGCCGTGGCTGGCCGCAAGCCAGACAGCGCGACCATGCCGGATGGGGATTTGACCAACAACACGGTCACTGTAGATGTGGCCTCCAACGCTGGAGCGGATGTGTCGGTCACCAAGACGGCCGCCAGTTCCAACGTGGCGCAGGGTGCCAACGTGGTGTACACCCTGACGCCCCGCCTCAATGGCGGCATGTCGCTGGTGGGGCAGGTCGTCACGGTGACCGACACCTTGGGGGCGGGGTTGACCTTTGTTTCTGCGACGGGCTCCGGATGGACATGTGATGCCACCATCACCTGCACCCGGTCAGAGTACACGGGCGCCAACTTCAGCAACATGCCCGCGATTACCGTGACAGCCACGGCGGATAACACCGGGGTGTTGAGCAACACGGCGGGTGTCAGCACCGCGCTGCCCGACCCTGTGCCTGGCAACAACAGCGCCACGGCCAATGTCACGTCCAGCAACGACGCAGACATGCGGTTGACCAAAACGGCGAGCATCAACCCGGTGGTGCCCAACCAGCCATTCAACTACACACTGACAGCACGCAACACCGGCCCCTTGGCCATCCCGGCGGGCCAGACCATCACCATCACAGACCAGGTTCCGGCGGGGGTCACCCTCAACACCCTCGTCAGCGCGACCGGATGGACCTGCGATGCTTTGCCGTTTGCAGGGCCTGGTGCATGGAACTGCTCTCGCTCCACTGCGTTGTCGGCCAACACCGACGCGCCTGTGGTCACCGTCTCTGCCATGCTGACCGGCACCGGTACGGCCACCAACAACGCCTGCGTGGCCCTGGGGGCAGGCGTACGGGTGGACAGCAATGCCGCCAACAACTGTGCGGGGGTCGGCGTCACATCGACCGCAACGCAGGCCGATCTGCGGGTGGTGTCTAAAACGGCGTCGCCCACCACCGTGGTGGCCGGCGAGAACCTGACCTATGTCATCACCGTGGAGAACCTGGGCCCTGCAACGGCCACCAATGTGGTGGTGTCGGACACGTTGGCCAGCCTGGTCAATACGGGGGGCTTTCAGTCTGCTACAGCCTCGCAGGGCTCTTGCACGCCCAACGGGGTGACCAACGGGACTTCGCAGAACCTGAGCTGTTCTCTGGGCACCCTGGCAGCAGGTGCACAAGCGACGGTGACCCTGGTGGTACGTCCCAATATCGCAGCTACCGGAAATCGCACGAACACGGCCACCGTGCGGTCCACCGATGTGGGCGATCCTGATCAATCCAACAACAGCGGCAGCGTGACCAGCCAGGTCACCGCCCTGGTGGATGTCACGGCTGCCAAGACCGCGACCCCCGCCTCCGTGGCTGCCGGAGCACCGATCACCTTCGTGGCGACGATCGGAAACACCGGGCCGTCCACCGCGCAAACGGTGCAGATGGTGGACACCTTGCCCTCCAACGCCGCCTTCATCGAGTTGGTCACCGTCAGCGGCGGTGGATCCTGCTCGCCGATCACGGCGGGCACCGTCGGAGGAACCCTCACCTGCACCTGGACGAGCATCACGGCGGGCTCGCAGCAGACGGCCACCTATCGCATGCGGCCCCTGGGCAACGCTGCGGGCAGCAACGTCGTCAACAGCATCGCTGCAACCACTGCCACTGCCGAGTCCAACACAAGCAACAACAGCGCAACGACCACGACACCCGTCACGGCCGCACAGCTCGATATCCTGGTGAACAAGGTGGACAGCGCCGACCCGGTGGACCTGGGGCAACCGACCACCTACACCATCACCATCAACAACAGCGGACCTTCCTATGGGACCAATGTGGTGATGACGGACATCTTCCCGGCCCCAGGCTCGGCGCCGACCGCGACGTTCAGCTACCAAGGTGCGTTGACCGTGAATGCGGGGGGCGTGTGTACCGAGCCGACCGTGGGCGCTACCAGTGGCACGCTGCGCTGCGTTTTCCCAGGCCTTAACAGTGGCCAGACGGCAACGGTGACCTATGCCATGCGTGCGGAGACGCTCACGGTGGCGGGTGCCACCAGCGGCACGGCCTTCAACCGGGCCAGCGTGACCGTGGACGAGACGGAAACCACCCTGGCCAACAACGTGGTCACGCATGACACCACTGCGCGCCGCTTTACCGTGGCGACCGATCTGGCCCTGGTCAAGTCAGCACCTGTGGGGCCTTTGGCGCCTGGCGCATCGCTCAACTACACACTGACGGTCACCAACAACGGCCCTCTGGCCAGCGATGGCGCACAAGTGGTGGATGTGCTGCCTGCGGGGGTGAGCTTTGTCTCGGCCGTTGGCTGCGTGAATGCGGCAGGCACAGTGCGGTGCGCGATCGGGCCCCTGGCAGTGGGGGCTTCGCGGACCTTCACGCTGGTGACAGCGCTGGCATCGCCCTATACCGGCGCACGTCCGCTGGTCAACACAGCCACGCTGGATGCGCCGGGTGACACCAATCCCGGCAACAACTCCAGCACCACCACCACCACGGTGTCGGTGCCGCCCAGCGGGACCAGCAGCATTCCAACCTTGTCGGAGTGGGGGCTGATCATCCTGTCCACCCTGCTGGGCATGATGGCTTGGGGGCAGGCGGCACGGGGGCGTCGTCGCTGACCGCTTCGCAGTAGTCCCCCTCGGCGCTTCGCACATCTGCGAAGCGCTCCGGCTGGTGTCGGCCAGCACGCACCAAGGCGTGCTGGCCGCTTTTTTGTTTGTCGATAATGGAAGCTTCGCCTGAATCTTTACAGGCAGCTTTGTTGTCCAAGAGTTCCATGCTGCGTTTTTTTCTGACCTTTGTACTGCTTCAGCTTTCCCTTTTTGGCATCAACATGCTGGGCGTGGTACAGCAGCATGTGGTTCTTCCGTGGACGGAGTTGCTGGCGCGCGCCTGCGTGGCGTTGGTCATGCTGTTTGACGAAACCGCTGCGGCGGCGGGCAAGGTGCTTTGGAACACCGCGACCGGCTTTGGTGTTTCGATCGAGCCCGGATGCAACGGCATCGAAGCCTGCATCGTGCTGTTTGCTGCCGTGATGGCGTTCCCCTCGTCCTGGCGCCACAAGCTGGTGGGCCTTTTGGTCGGCTTTCTGGCGGTGCAAGGGCTCAACGTGGTGCGGGTGATCAGTCTTTTCTACCTCGGGCAGTGGAACACGCAAGTGTTCAACTTTGCGCACGAGTACCTGTGGCAGGCACTCATCATGCTGGACGTGCTGGTTGTCTGGCTGCTCTGGGTGCGCGCAGGCAGCAAGTCGCAGGAAGCGTCCGGGCCTCCATCGCCGCCTGAAGATCCACCTGCGCCCCCGGCGTACTCCGCAGTCTCTCCAAAGCCTGCCGACCCGCTGGTGAGCGCGTCTCTGGACCTGTCGCCGCCCGTGCGATGAGCCGAAAGCGAAGGAACGGACTGCCCATGCGCCGACTATCTCCCTTGACGATCTTCATGCTGTCTGCCTTCGGGTGGATCGTGGCCCTGACGACTGTGTGGTCGCAGGTGTCCGCATGGACTTCCTACCCCGTGGGGGCGCTTTCGCACATGGCGCTGGAGCAGAGTGCGCCGATGTGGGTGCGGCAGGTGCATCTGTCGCCGGGCACCATGGAGGTGGATACCGCGATCTCCGTGCCTGTTCCCGACGCGGGCGGGCGACGCGGGGAGATCACCATCGATGTCAGCACAGCACGCTACGCCTACGGGCTGCCGATCTTCATTGCGCTGCTTCTGGCGGCCCGAGGCCGGGGGCGCCTGTGCCGTGCGGCTGCAGGGTATGCCTTGCTGCTACCGTTCCAGGCATTCAGCCTGACGATGAGCGCCCTGATGCAAATGGTGCTGGCCGCCCAGGCCGACATCCGCCTGCTGAGGGTGTCCCAGTGGCAAATGGAGGCCATTGTGTATGGCTACCAGCTGAGCTCTCTGGTGCTGCCTACGCTGGTGCCTATCCTGCTGTGGCTGTGGATGGACCGCAAATTTGTGAATGACGTGCTGATCCGCAGCTGGCGCGAGTCGCTGCCGCCTGCCACGTCCTCGCCTTGAGCCTGGCCAGCGGGCACTGCCGGCCACTACCCTGACAGTGTTTCGGTGGTCGCGGCGCGTTGCTGCCCAGGGGCGCGGTGGAGGGCTGGTGCGCCCACAGGATCCAGCCGGTACCCCATCCCATAAATCGCTGAGATCGTGTAGCCGTTGTTCTCGGTCAGCTCCAGCTTCGTGCGCAGGCGTGACATGTGGGTGTCGAGCGAGCGCGAGGGGGTTTCGGCGCTGTCGCCCCAGACGGCTTCGCGCAGGTGGGTGCGGGACAGCAGGCGCCCGGCGTTACGGAACATGAACAGGGCCAGTTCGTACTCGCGGTGCTTGAGTTCGATGGGTTGGCCGTGCACGCTCAGAGAGCGCTTATCGGCGTCAAAACAGTAGGCGCCGAAGGTCATGCGGGCGCCCATGCTTTCGGGGTAGGCGCGGCGCAGCAGCGCTGTGATGCGGGCCACGAGTTCGCCCATGCGCAGGGGCTTGCTCATGAAATCGTCGGCACCGCGCGAGAGCGCTTCGACCACGTCGCGTTCATCGTTGCGGCGGGTGATGAACAGGATGGGCAACTGCATGCCGCTCATGTCGCGCACGGTCTGTACGACCTCGGTGCCCTCCATGTCCGGCAGGTGCCAGTCGACGATCAGCAGGTCGAAGGTGTCGTGCCGCAGGGCCTTCAGCAGACTGGTGCCGTCGGCGTAGGTGTGGCACACATGGTGGTGGCATTCCAGGGTGCCCTTGATCTGCTCCAGCAGGAGAAGGTCGTCGTCAAGGACTGCGATGCGCATGGTGGTGGGCTCTGGGCCGGGGGCCGTGAAATCAAAGAAACACCTCTTTGGGGAAGAGGTGCCTTGATGGTGCCCCACATCGGGCAGCTGTGCGCAGGGGTTGACAATCGTTTGCAATGGCCTGGCCTGCGCTGGTGGGGCCTGTCCGCGCCCGGTCCGCCTTGTCAGGCCACCAGCGGTTCTTCCTCCATCGCCTCGATCTGCTCGATCAGCATGTCCACCTGCCCGCGCCAGTAGTCGCTGCTGCCAAACCAGGGAAAGTTCACCGGGAAGATCGGGTCTTGCCAGCGGCGCGCGAGCCAGGCGCTGTAGTGGATCAGGCGCAAGGTGCGCAGCGGTTCGATGAGTGCCAGCTCGCGGCGGTCGAAGCTGCGGAACTGCTCGTAGCCGTCGATCAGGGCGCCGAGCTGGTGGGTGCGCTGGCGCCGGTCTCCCGACAGCAGCATCCATAGATCCTGCACGGCCGGACCCATGCGCGCGTCGTCCAGATCCACGAAGTGCGGGCCGCCGCGGCCCCATTCATCCAGCGGGGTCCAGAGGATGTTGCCGGGGTGGCAGTCGCCGTGCAGGCGGATCATGGTGGCATTATTCAAGCCAAATTGGCCTGTAGCGCTAGTGGAATATGCGCTGGCAGCTATCAAATCAAGAGCTTTGTCGCACTGTGCCTTCCAGGCGGCTTGCATGTCGAGCGGAATGATCTCGTTCATCAGCAGCCAGTCGCGCGATGCCGTGCCGAAGGTGGCCAGGTCCAGCGTGGGCCGGTGTGCAAAGGGCTGGGCGGCGCCCACGGTGTGGATGCGGGCCAGAAAGCGGCCGATCCATTCCAGCACTTCAAAGTCGTCCAGCTCGGGCTGGCGCCCGCCGCGCCAGGGGCTGACGGAGAACGCAAAGCCATCGTGCTGGTGCAGGGTGGTGCCGTTCAACACCACCGGGCCCACGGCGGGCACCTCGGCGGCCATCAACTCGGCGGCAAAGGCGTGTTCTTCGAGGATCTGCGCCTCGCTCCAGCGGCCTGGGCGGTAGAACTTGGCCACCACGCGCTCGCCGTCTTCCAGCGTGACCTGGTACACCCGGTTTTCGTACGACGACAGGGCCATGAGGCGGCCATCGCCGTACAGGCCCACGCCAGCCAGTGCGTCCAGCACCTGGTCGGGGGTGAGGCGGGCGTAGGGGTGCTGGTCGTTGGCGGGGTTGGTAGCGGTATCGGGGGGCAATGGGGTCATGCCCCATTGTCGCCGCCATGCCCTTGGCCGCCGGGTTGCGGGCTTTAAGCGGGCAGCATCGTCGCGATATGCCCCGCACGCGGGTCGCCGCTGCCCGCCAGCACGCTGGCGAACAGGGTTTGCGTGGCCTGGGGGCCCGCATGGCGCTGCACCACCAGCCAGGGCTGTGGCCCCGACGACACGGCGGCGCTGAACTGGTTCCACGCCGCCACCAGGCGGTCGTTCAGGCCCTGGGCGCCCCAGTCGGCGTGGCGCTTCTTGACCTGGGCGGGCGCAAAGAACATCACCGGGCGCGGACCGGGCAACTGGCCTGCGCCACCCAGGTCCTGCACGTGGCTGGCGCCCACCGAGCAGCTGTAGGCCAGGCCCGTGAAGTGGGCGTGCATGCGCTGGCGCAGGCCCACGCTGCCCGCAAAGTCGATGTAGACGCTGGGTGTGGCGCCGTCGATCTGGTCCAGTGCGTCGTAGGTGACCACGCGGCTGTAGCAGCCCAGGCTTTCGCAAAAAGCCACATTGCCGGGCGAGGTGAGGCCAATGACCTCGATGCCGTCGCGCTGTGCAAGCTGGAAGGCGGTGCCGTAGGCCGTTTTGCTCGACGCGCTGGACAGCAGCATGCGCTTGGCGCCAAAGAACTGCTGGTCGGCCAGAAAGTCGTCGATGAGCCACGAGGTGATGAACAGCGGCCGCAGCAGCGCCTGCACGTCCTCGTTGTCGGCGCGGTACAGCCCGTCGGTGCTGGTGCGCAGGTAGTGGTTGTAGACCGCATGCAGGCCCGCGCGGTGCGGGGCGCCGTCGCTGAAGCCCGTGGGGTTGACACGCTGGGGCGACAGCACGGCCTGGCTGGCCATGGGCCAGTAGCCATACAGCCGCTCGCTCACCGCCACGGCCGGGTGCAGCGACTGCACCACGGTGCCAAAGCCCCACACGGGCACGATGCCCCAGCCGGCCTCGCCGGTGGGGAAGAACTGCCAGTAGTTCAGCATGTCGCCCAGCGCGGCATAGGTGATGTTGTTGGCCGTGAGGGCAAACGACTCGACCCGCACGCGGACCTGGCCCTCGGCCAGCGGGGTGTCGTCGGTGGTCAACAGGCGGGTGGTGGCCAGCTGGTCCTGGCGCACGAGAAGGGTGGTGGTGCTCATGCCGCGACGCTAAACCAAAGCGTGCCCGCGCTCAAGCGGCGCGCGCCGCCTGGGCGACAGGTGCGCGGCGTGGCGGTGCGCCGGAATGCTGACGGGCTCAGTCCGCCGTGGGCTGGGCCAGTTGCTCGAAAGGCAGCGCCTGCTTGACCAGGATGACCGTGCAGGGCGCATCGCGCGCCACGCGCATGGGCACCGTGGCAAAAAAGCGCTGGGTTTGCAGCCCGTGGGTGGCGGCGCCCAGGATCATCATGCTCACGTGGTTGCTGGCCGCATAGCGCACCAGCGCCTGGGCCACGTCGCCCGCTTCGAGCACGTGGTAGCTCACGGCATGGCCGGTCAGGTCCAGCCCTTGGGCCCACTGGCGCAGGCGCGCCATGTGCTGGCGGTGCAACGTGGTTTCGCTGCGCTCGCTGTCGCTGGTGCTGCTGGCGCCGGGCGACACCACCGTCACGCAGGCCAGCCGTGCGCCGGGGCGGATGCCCAGGGAGCGCGCCACCGCCTGGCGCAGCGAATACAGCGTGGCGTCCGTCACGTCGGCATGGGGTACGGCCACCATGAGGATGGGCGTGTCCTCGATCTGCTGCGAGGGCAGGGGGCTGGGGGTGTAGTGCATGCCCGCTGCGCGCAGCCAGCGGCGCAGGTGGGTGCGCAGCGGCGTGCGCTCGGTGCGCTCGCCGCGTTCGGTGATGAGTACCTGCTCGGGGTTGGACAGGTCAAACGCCAGGTGCGCGGCCGAGGGGTAACGGCTTGCGGCCTCGGGCTCCAGGCAGCGCAGGATGACCTCCTGCAGCCAGGGCGGGATGTCGGCCCGGTGCTTGCGCGGCGGCGCGGGCGTCATCCACAGCCGCTGGCGCATGCCGCCGCTGGTGGTGGGTGCGCCAAAGGGCAGCTCGCCAGTGGCCAGCTCGTACAGCATCACGCCGATGGCAAAGATATCGCTGCGCGGGTCTCCGCGCACCCCCACCACCTGCTCCGGTGCAATCCAGGCGGGCGAGCCCACGGCCTGGCGCATTTCCTCGGCCAGCAGGTCGGGGTAGTGCGCGTGGCACGAGAGGCCAAAGTCCAGCAGCACGGCCGTGCCGTCTTCCTTGACGAGCACATTGGCAGGTTTGAGGTCCAGGTGGCACACGTTCTGCTGGTGCAGGCTGTGCGCGGCGCGCGCCGTGGCCGCGCCCAGGCGGGCGATGGTTGCTGTGTCGCAGCGGCAAGGCCCTTCGTCCAGCCAGTGCTGCAGCGTCTGGCCGGGGATGTATTCCATGATCAGGTAGGGCAGACGCACCAGGTCGCCCGCCGCCACAAAACGCGGCACATGCGGGCCGCTGAGCACGGGCAGGATCTGCAGCTCGACCTCGAAGCTCACGATGTTCTCGGCCCCGTCGCCCGCCGTCATGCGCGGGATCTTCATCGCCATGGCAAAGCCGGGGCTGCGGTCGGCCTGCGCGTATTCCACGGCGTAGATGTGGGCCATGCCGCCCGCGTGGATGCAGTCCACCACGCGGAAGCCGTCGATCTCGGTGCCGGGTTCCAGCAGTTTCATGTCACTGGCCTTTTTCGAGCCGATCGGCGTAGAAGCCGGGCAGGCCCGCCGCGCGGATGGCGGCGGCGGCGGCCAGGTGGTCGTAGGGCACGCGGTAGAACGTGATCTGCTTGGCGATGTCGTCGAACAGCGCGTACATGGCGCGTGCATCGCCGTCGCGCGGCTGGCCCACCGAGCCCACAATGCCCAGCCACTGGCGGTGTGTCGGCACGGGCACGGGCACGCCGGGCTCCGGCGCAAAGCGCATCAGCTTGGCGGTGGGCGTGAGGAAGTACAGCACCTGCTCGTGCACATGGCCGCTGAACACGTAGCGGATGGCGGGGTCGAGGGCCTGGGCCGCAGTCATGCTGCGCTCGGCGGCGTTGGAGTCCTCCACATACCGCCACTGCGCGGGCATGTCGGCACTGGCGTGCACCAGCAAGGCGCTGCTGCCCAGCCGCGCCGTGAGCGGCAGCGACTGCAAAAAGGCGATGTGGCTGTTGCCGAGCTGGTCGTGCGTCCATTGCGCTCCCAGCTCGCTGCGGTTGCGTGGGTTGGCAGGCGGGGCCAGGGCCATGGCGTCATGGTTGCCCAGCACACACAGGGCACCTTGCTGGGCCAGGTCGCGCACCTGCTCCACCACGGCCACGGGCTCGCCGCCGTACCCCACCAGGTCGCCCAGCAGCGCAAATTGTTCGGCGCCCTGTGCGCGGGCGTGTTGCAGGCAGGCGTCCAGGGCCTGGCGGTTGGCGTGGATGTCGGACAGCAGGGCGATTTTCATGTTGTTGTCTCCAACCCCATCATCGCGCGCATGGCTGAATGGCAGCTTGCAGGCGGCAGTACCTGCGTGGATTCAAAGAAAAAATAGCTGCCAGCGCTTGTTGATCAAGCGCTGGCAGCTATGGTTTTGGTAGCTCAGAGGCTGCGCTGGGCGGCGGGTTTTTTGTCCAGCGCCAGCACCAGGCCCAGCGCAATGATCGCGGGCAGCGCCTGGCTGAAGAAGATCTTGGGCGCTGCGGTGGCGGCGCCAAATACCCCGGCCACGATCACGCAGGCCAGGAAGAAGATCTTGAACACCCGGTTGCCGGTGAACAGCCCCCAGAACAGGCCTGCCGCCAGAAAACCGTTGTACAGCCCCTGGTTGGCCGCCAACGTGGTGGTGGCGTCGGCCAGCTCCTGGGTCAGGTTGAAGGTCTTCATGCCCAGGGGCTTGTTCCAGAAGAACATTTCGAGCACGAGGATGTACACATGCTCGATGGCCACCAGGGCCACCGCGATGCGGGGAAGCAGCTGGCGGCCCATCGCTTAGACGATCGTGATGGTCACGTCGATGTTGCCGCGCGTGGCGTTGGAGTAGGGGCAGACCTGGTGGGCTGCGTCTACCAGCTTCTGGGCCGTGGCCTTGTCCAGGCCGGGCAGGCTGATCGCAAGGCGGGCAGCGATGCCGTAGGCGTTCGGGATGGGGCCCAGGTCCACTTCGGCGTCGATGGACACGTCCTGGGGCACGGGGATGCCGATCTTGCCACCCACAGCCTTCATCGCGCCGATGAAGCACGCTGCGTAGCCGGAGGCAAACAGCTGCTCGGGGTTGGTGCCGGTGCCGGACGTACCAGGCGAGGACAGCTTGACGTCCAGGCGGCCGTCATCGGTCTTGGCGGCGCCATCGCGGCCACCGGTCACGTGGGACTTGGCGGTGTACAGGACTTTTTCGAGCTTGGTCATGGTGTCTTCCTTGCGGTTGTTGCCCACTGGCGGGCGGTGGAGGGAATCGGTTCTTGCGCCGTCTGCAGACCGTCAGCGTTGCTCGCTGAGCCGGTCTCGCAGCTGCTTGAGTTCGGTGGTCAAGGTGGTCAGCTCGGCAATCGAGCACTGGCTGCTTTGCAGCACGCACGGTGGAATGGCTTCGGCCTGGTTGCGCAGCGCGCGGCCTTGCGACGTGAGGGTGATGCGCACACGGCGCTCGTCCTGCACATCGCGCAACCGGGCAATGTGGCCCTGCGCCTCCAGGCGCTTGAGCAACGGCGTGAGCGTGCCGGAGTCGAGGAACAGGCGCTCGCCCAGCTCGGAGACGGTCACGCCATCCTGCTCCCACAGCACCAGCATCACGAGGTACTGGGGGTAGGTCAGGCCGATCTGGTCGAGCAGCGGTTTGTACAGCTTGGTCATCGCCAGCGAGGCGGAATACAGCGCAAAGCAGACCTGGTTGTCCAGCCGCAGGATGGCGGGGCTGGGAGTGTGGGGTGTGCTGTGGCTGGGCATGGAGTGAATTGTGGGTGCAAATTCAATTGTGTGCAATTGAATTGTGAAAAACTTTGTTAATGGATGGGATTGTGTGGGTGGGGGAGCGGCGCCGCGCCATCGGTGCTACTCGCGCGTACCGCTTGCGCAGGTGGGGGAGCTGTGCCCCCTTCACCCTCGGGAAACTGCTATCAATAGCAGAGCTGCTAGCGCATGATTCATATGCGCTAGCAGTCGATTGGGCTTGCAATTTGGCATGTAGTGGTTCGGGCGACGACGAACCACCAGGCCCTCAGCGCCCGCTGAACTGCGCGGGCCGGCGCTCGACAAAAGCGCGCACGCCTTCGGCCGCATCCTCGCTGTTGGCCAGTTCCTTCTGCACCGGGATGAAGTCCGCCACCGCAGCCGCCTGGCCTTGCTCGATGGCTTTGAGCACATTCAGGCGAGTGGCGACCACCGCGCGCGGCGCCTGTGCGGCAATGCGCTGGGCAATCGCCAAGGCTTCGTCCAGCTCCTGGCCAGCCGGCACCACTTTCTGCACAAAGTTCAGGCGGTACGCCTCGGCGCTGCCAAACTCGTCGGCCGTCAGCAGGTGCAGCAGCGCATTGCCCGTGCCCGCGCGCTCGGCCATGCGCAGCGTGGCGCCGCCTGTGGCCATGATGCCGCGCTGCACCTCCATCTGCGAGAAGCGGCAGTTGTCGGCCGCCACCACGATGTCGGCGCCCAGCATCAGCTCGATGCCCACTGTGAAGCAGATGCCCTTGACCGCCACCACCATGGGCTTGGTGCGGCGCCGGTAGCCGGGCAGGCCGTAGTTATGGGGCTCCACCAGGCCTTCGGGGATGGCTTTTTCGCCGCGCTGCATGTAGGCGCTCACGGCGGGCAAGTCCAGTCCGGCCGTGAAGTGGTCGCCCATGGCATGCAGCACACCGACGCGCAACTCGGGGTCATCGTCGAGGCGGGTGTAAGCCTCGGCCAGCTGGCGGAACATGGGCGGCGTCCAGCCGTTGCGCTTGGCCGGGCGGTTGATGCCGATCAGCAGCACGTGGCCGAGCACCAGGGTGTCGATGTTGCCCTCGGGCGGGGGCGTGGTGGGGGGG
>NZ_JBWKYJ010000086.1:0-18627 GCF_059423685.1 Acidovorax sp. GW460-11-11-14-LB4
TTTCTTGGGGGAGCGGACGCTGGACATGGGGGGAGATTGTGCCGGGCGCCCGGGCCCCTGCGGCCGGTGCGCAGCGCCCGCTGGGTGCTGCGCACCCTCTTTTTGATCAAAATCAGCCGCAGGCGCTAGTGATACATGCGCCAGGTGCTATCAATTTGATATCTGCCTCGGTCAAGGTGCTGATGTGCCTCAAGGGCCGCCAGCGCCCCTCACACCGTGCTGCGCAGTACGCGGCGGTATTGCACGGCCTCGGCGACATGGCTGACCTCGGTGGTGGGCGCGCCGGCCAGGTCGGCGATGGTGCGCGCCACCTTCAGCGCCCGGTGCGTGCTGCGTGCCGACCAGCCCAGGCGCGCGGCAGCGGTGTTGAGGAACTTGGCGGCCGCATCGTCCAGGTGCAGGTGGGCGTCGATGGCCTGCCCCTGCAGCGCCTGGTTGGTGCTGCCCTGGCGCGCCAGCGCCTTGGCGCGGGCCTGCTCCACCCGGGCGCGGATGCTGGCGGTGGACTCGCCCGCAGCCGCCTGCACCAGCTGCTCGGCGGGCAGGGCGGGCACCTCCACATGCAGGTCGATGCGGTCCAGCAGCGGGCCGCTGAGCTTGGCCTGGTAACGGTGCACCTGGTCGGGCGTGCAGCGGCAGGCGCGCTGCGTGGAGCCCAGAAAGCCGCAGGGGCACGGATTCATCGCCGCGATCATCTGGAACCGGGCCGGAAACTCCGCGCGTTGCGCTGCCCGGGCGATGGTGATGTGGCCGGTCTCTAGCGGCTCGCGCAGAGCCTCTAGCGCAGCGCGGGGGAATTCCGGGAGTTCATCAAGGAAGAGCACGCCCTGGTGGGCCAGCGAGATCTCGCCCGGCCGGGGTGGCGAGCCACCGCCCACCAGCGCCACCGCGCTGGCCGTGTGGTGGGGCTGGCCGGTGGGGCGCACGCCAAAAGCCTCGGGCCGAAAGCGCCCCGCCAGGCTGGCAATGGCGGCGCTCTCCAGCGCTTCGTCCACCGTCATCGCGGGCAGCAGCCCGGCAAAACGCTGCGCCAGCATCGACTTGCCCGAGCCAGGTGGCCCGGCCATCAGCAGGCTGTGGCCGCCAGCCGCTGCAATCTCCAGCGCGCGCTTGGCGCCCGCCTGGCCCTTCACGTCGGCCATGTCGGGCCCGGTGGTGCTGGCGGTGAGCGCGGTGGCCTGCAGGCGGGTCCAGCCGTCGTTGGCCACGTCGGCATCGCCACCGGCCGTGCTGCCCGGTGGCAGGAACGCCCGCACCACATCCAGCAGGTGCCGCGCACGCACCACGCGCGCGGCGGGCACCAGGGCGGCCTCTTCGGCGCTGCCGGGCGGCAGCACCAGCTGTGCGTCAATCTGCTGGGTCTGCAGGGCCAGGCTGGTGGCCAGCGCGCCGCGCACGGGGCGCAGCTCGCCGGACAGCGACAGCTCGCCCGCAAACTCGTAGCCTGCCAGGCGGCTGGCATCCACCTGACCGCTGGCGGCGAGGATGCCCAGCGCAATCGGCAGATCGAAGCGGCCCGAATCCTTGGGCAGGTCGGCGGGGGCAAGGTTGACGGTGATGCGTTTGTTCGACGGGAACTCCAGCCCCGCGTTCTGCAGCGCGGAGCGCACGCGCTCGCGGGCTTCTTTCACCTCCACCTCGGCCAGCCCGACCAGCGTGAAGCTGGGCAAACCGTTGGCCAGATGCACTTCGACGGTGACTGCAGGCGCCTGCAGCCCCAGAAGGGCGCGGCTTTGCACCAAAGCAAGACTCATGAAGCGATTTCTCCCCAGATGGGTGCGTTTTGTGGTTTTTTAGCGCGGTCTGTTGGGTGTCTGCACCAGTTGGGTGCAACATGCCGGACGCGGTCACCGCCACTGTACTGGGGATTGTTGTAACGCAACGCAACCGTGCAGCGCGCCGTGCACCTTGGTGTGGCACGGTCCGTGCTTAAAGCGCTTGTCCCTACTTTGTCCAACCGGAGGAAACATGACCCGCGCCATCATCAAGACCCTGGGCGTTGCCCTTGTTGCAACCCTTCCCATGCTGGCCAGCGCCCAGCTCACCGCCAACGTCAGCCTGACCACGAACTACAAGTTCCGTGGCCAGGACCAGGACACGTCCAAGGTCAAGGCCGTCAAGCCCGCACTGCAAGGCGGCTTTGACTACACCTTCGGCGAAACCGGCTTCTACGTGGGCAACTGGAACTCCAGCGTCAACTGGCTGTCCGGCAACTCGCTCGAATCCGACATCTACGGCGGCTACAAGTTCAAGGCCGGTGACGTGGACCTGGACGTGGGCCTGCTGACCTACATCTACCCCGGCAACAGCGCGGGCAACACCACCGAAGTCTATGGCGCTGCCACCTTCGGCCCCGTGACGGCCAAGTACTCGCACACCCTGTCCAAGGACTACTTTGCCTACGCAGGTCCTGGCATGAAGGGCCGCAACACCGGCTACCTGAACCTGGCGTTTGCCCAGGAAGTGGCCCCCAGCACCACGCTGAAGGCGTCGGTCGGCTTCACCCGCTTTGGTGGTGACATCACGGCCCCCAACTTCATGGACTACAGCCTGGGCGGTTCGTACGACTTCGGCGGCGGCGTGTCCCTCGGCGCTGCCGTGGTTGGCGCCACCAAGAAGGCCTTCTACGGCCCGGTCAACAAGTCGCGCGTGATCGTCACGCTCACCAAAACCCTGTAAGTCTCAATGGGCGCCGGTGGCGCCCATTCCGGAGGAACTGAAAATGAAAATGGTGACAGCCATCATCAAGCCCTTCAAGCTCGACGAAGTGCGCGAAGCGCTCTCCGACATCGGCGTGCAAGGCATCACGGTGACCGAAGTCAAGGGCTTTGGCCGCCAGAAGGGCCACACCGAGCTGTACCGCGGTGCAGAGTATGTGGTGGACTTTCTTCCCAAGGTCAAGATCGAGGCCGCCGTGGCCGACGACCTGGTGGACCGCGTGATCGAGTCCATCGAGACCGCAGCGCGCACCGGCAAGATCGGTGACGGCAAGATTTTCGTGACCCACCTGGAGCAGGTGGTGCGCATCCGCACTGGCGAAACCGGCAAGGAAGCCCTGTAAGGGCGAGGCCGCATCCCATACAAGAAGAGAAACGCCATGAAAAAACTGCTTGCTTCCTTCATTCTGGGGCTGAGTCTGCTATCCGGCGGATCGGCTGTCCTCGCCCAGGCGCCCGCCACGGCAGAGGCCTCGGCACCCGCTGCGGCTGCACCAGCGGCTGAAGCCCCTGCTGCCCCTGCCGCAGCGGCTGCACCGGCTGCTGCTGCCGCCGCTGCGCCTGCAGCGCCCGCCGCAGAAGCGCCTGCTCCTGTCCCCAACAAGGGTGACACCGCGTGGATGATGACTTCCACCATCCTCGTGATCCTGATGGTCCTGCCTGGCCTGGCGCTGTTCTACGGCGGCCTGGTGCGCAGCAAGAACATGCTGTCCGTGCTGATGCAGGTGATGGTCACGTTCTCGCTGATCGTGGTGCTGTGGTTCATCTACGGCTACAGCCTGGCCTTCACCGAAGGCGGTGCCTTCATCGGTGGTTTCGACCGGCTGTTCATGAAGGGCATCTGGGACAACGCCGCAGGCACGTTTGCCAACGCGGCCACGTTCAGCAAGGGTGTCGTGATTCCGGAAGTGGTGTTTGCCGCCTTCCAGGCCACGTTCGCCGGCATCACCTGCGCCCTGATCGTCGGTGCGTTCGCAGAGCGCATCAAGTTCAGCGCCGTCATGCTGTTCATGGTCCTGTGGTTCACGTTCAGCTACCTGCCGATCGCCCACATGGTGTGGTTCTGGATGGGTCCTGATGCCTACGCCTCCAAGGAAGTGGCCGACGCCATGACCAGCAAGGCAGGCCAGATCTGGCAGTGGGGTGCTCTGGACTTCGCTGGCGGTACCGTGGTGCACATCAACGCCGCTGTGGCGGGCCTGGTGGGTGCGTTCATGGTGGGCAAGCGCATTGGATACGGCAAGGAAGCCATGGCGCCTCACAGCCTGACGCTGACCATGGTCGGTGCCTCGCTGCTGTGGGTGGGCTGGTTCGGTTTCAACGCCGGCTCTGCCCTGGAAGCCAACGGTTTTGCAGCCCTGGCCTTCATCAACACGCTGGTGGCTACCGCTGCTGCCGTGCTGGCATGGTGCATGGGTGAAGCGCTGATGCGCGGCAAGGCTTCGATGCTGGGTGCAGCGTCGGGTGCTGTGGCGGGCCTGGTGGCCATCACGCCGGCTGCCGGCAACGTCGGTATCGGCGGTGCGCTGGTCATCGGTCTGGTGGGTGGTTTTGCCTGCCTGTGGGGTGTCAACGGCCTCAAGAAGCTGCTGGGTGCGGACGACTCGCTCGACGTGTTCGGCGTGCACGGCATCGGCGGTATCGTGGGTGCCCTGCTGACCGGCGTTTTCAACGCCCCTGGTCTGGGTGGCCCTGGCTACGTGGCCGACTGGGTGACCGCCACCATGGTGACCTCTGCCGACTACTCCATCGCTGCCCAGGTGTGGACACAGGCCAAGGCCGTGCTGCTGACCATCGTGTGGTCGGGCGTGGTGTCCTTCGTGGCCTACAAGGTGGTTGACCTGACGGTGGGCCTGCGTGTCTCGGAAGAAGACGAACGCGAAGGTCTGGACATCACCTCGCACGGCGAAACGGCGTACAACCGCTGATCGCTCTGCGCCCTACGCGCTGCGGTGTCTGGTGGCACCGTGGCGTCGCAATAAGAACAAGCGAGTTACTCCTCTGGTTACTTCAGCCCGCCGACCACCGGCGGGCTTTTTTCGTACCGTTGGGTGACGCGTGTGGGACTGGCGCGCCAGGGGGCCAAAGGCCCCATGGCATCCGCCAGTCCTTTGCACGTCCGCTGTTCAAAAAATTCACGCCCCCTGCATGCCGTGCGGCGGACCGCTGCCGCTACGATGCACGGATGGACTTTTCCCTCGCCCCGATCACTGAGCGCGTGCGCGCTGCCGCCGCCGACCAGACCCCGTTGCGCATCCGTGGCGGGGGCACCAAGGACTTCCATGGCCTGGCGCTGCACGGCGAGGTGCTGGACACCCGGGTGCTGCGTGGCATCGTGAGCTACGAGCCCAGCGAGCTGGTCGTCACCGTGCGGTCCGGCACCCCGCTGGCCGAGCTGGAGGCCGCGCTGGCCGAACAAGGCCAGTGCCTGCCCTTTGAACCCCCGCATTTCGCCAAGACTCCTGCAGACGCCGCTACGGTGGGTGGCATGGTGGCGGCCGGCCTGTCCGGCCCGGCACGCGCCAGCGTGGGGGCGGTGCGTGACTATCTGTTGGGCGTGACCCTGCTCAACGGCAAGGCCGAGCTGCTCACCTTCGGCGGCCAGGTCATGAAGAACGTGGCGGGCTATGACGTGGCGCGCCTCATGGCCGGTGCCTGGGGCACGCTGGGGCTGCTGACCGAAGTGAGCCTCAAGGTGCTGCCCGTGGCCCCCGGCGAGGCCACGCTCCGGTTCGAGGGCATCAACCAGGCCGATGCGTTGCGCAAGCTGCACGCCTGGGGCGGCCAGCCGCTACCCCTTAACGCCAGTTGCTGGCTACAAGACGCGGCGGTGGACGAAGGCGCAGGCACCCTCTATGTGCGTCTGCGCGGCGCCGTGGCGGCGGTGGAGGCCGCGTGCAAGACCATGGGTGGCACGCGCATGGACAACGCCACCGTGGCCGCTGACTGGACCGCCTGCCGCGAGCAGACCCTGCCGTGGTTCACCGACCGGGCCACGCGCCCTGACCGCGCCCTATGGCGCCTGTCGGTGCCCGCCACCGCGCCGGTGCTGGCTTTGCCCGGCGGCGTGCAGCCACTGGTGGAATGGCATGGGGCGTTGCGCTGGGTGCAGGCCCCCGAGTCCACCGGAGACGCGCTGCGCGAAGCCGCCCGGGCGGTGGGTGGGAGTGCTTCTCTTTTTGTAGCTGCCGAGGCAAATAAATCCGGCGCCAGCGGTGCTTTTGACTTGCAATCCAAGGCGCTGGAGCAAATCCACGCCCGCCTCAAGCACAGCTTTGACCCTGCCGGCATCTTCAACCCCGGCCGCATGGCGCGGGCCTGGTAGGCAAGCCAACCCCCCCTCACAGCCACCACCGCCACCCTGGCCATGCGACGCCTTTTTCACCTCACCGGACACCACCGCACGGTTGCGAGCAACCAGGTGCTGGGCCTGCTGCTGGCGTTCAACGCCGGGGCGGTGAATGCCGGGGGGTTTCTGGTGGTGCACCTCTACACCTCGCACATGACGGGTTTCCTGTCGTCGCTGGCCGACAACCTGGTGCTGGGGCAGATGAAGCTTGTGCTGGGCGCCGTGGGCGCGCTCTGGGCCTTCATGTCGGGGGCGGGCACCACGGCCATCATGGTCAACTGGGCGCGCCAGCGCCGGCTGCGCAGCACCTACGCGCTGCCGCTGCTGCTGGAGTCCGTGCTCATGCTGCTGTTTGGCCTGGTGGGCGCCATCACTCTCAGCTGGCCCACGCCTTTTGCGGTGCCACTCACGGTGCTGCTGCTGTCCTTCATCATGGGGCTGCAGAACGCCACCGTGACCAAGATGTCCTCGTCCCAGATCCGCACCACCCACATGACGGGCGTGGTGACCGACCTGGGCATCGAGATGGGCAAGATGCTCTACTGGAACCGCACGGGCACTGCGCCCGAATCGCAGGTGCGTGCCAACCAGGCCCGGCTGCGGCTGTTTGCCGGGCTGGTGGGCATGTTCCTGGTGGGCGGCATTGCGGGGGCTGCGGGCTTCAAGCACGTGGGCTTTGTGTTTGTGGTGCCGCTGGCGCTGGTGCTGCTGGCCCTGTCGCTGCCACCGCTGTGGGCCGACCGCGCCAGGCTGCGCCGCCCCTTGCGCAAGCCCTCGGCGCCGGCCGCGCCGGGCGACCCCAGCCTGGCCCCGCCAGCGGACCCACCGGCCGCGCGCTGACCAACCTCCGCCGAAATTTTTGTCTCTTCGCCCAGGCTGCACCCCATGCAAACCCAGCTCTCCCCCGAATACCGCGCCCGCGCCGATGGCCTGGAGGCCGAATCCATCCTGCGCAAATGTGTGCACTGCGGCTTTTGCACCGCCACCTGCCCCACCTACCAGCTGCTGGGCGACGAGCTGGACGGCCCGCGCGGCCGCATCTACCTCATCAAGCAGGTGCTCGAAGGCGCCGAGCCCACGCGCAAGACCCAGATGCACCTGGACCGGTGCCTCACCTGCCGCAACTGCGAAAGCACCTGCCCGAGTGGCGTGCAATACGGCCACCTGGTGGACATCGGTCGCAAGATCGTCGATGAAAAAGTGCCCCGCCCCGTGGGCGAAAAAGCCCTGCGCTGGGCACTGAAGGAGGGCCTGCCTTCGCCGCTGTTCGCCCCTGCCATGAAGGCAGGGCAAATGGTGCGCGGCCTGCTGCCCGAGGCGCTGAAGGCCAAGGTGCCCGCACCGCAGGATGCTGGCGCCTGGCCCACGCGTGAACATGCGCGCAAGGTGCTCATGCTGGCGGGCTGCGTGCAACCGGCCATGATGCCGAACATCAACACGGCCACCACCCGCGTGCTTGACGCGGTAGGCATCCAGACCGTGATCGCATCCAAGGCGGGCTGCTGCGGCGCCGTCAAATTCCACCTCAACGACCAGGCTGGCGGCATGGCAGAGATGCGCGCCAACATCGACGCCTGGTGGCCGCTGGTGGCCGCAGGTGGGGTCGAGGCCATCGTCATGAACGCCTCGGGCTGCGGCGTCACCGTCAAGGAATACGGTCACATCCTGAAAGACGACCCACAGTACGCGACCAAGGCCGAACGCATCAGCAGCCTCACGCGCGACCTGTCGGAGCTGCTGCCCGCCATGCTGCCCGAGCTGGCCACCAAGCTGCAGGGCAGGGTCAACCAGCCGGACACCCTGTACGCCTACCACCCCCCTTGTACGCTGCAGCACGGGCAGAAGCTGCGCGGCGGGGTGGAGGCGCACCTGAACCAGCTGGGCTTCAAGCTGCGCACCGCGCGCAACGATGCCCACCTGTGCTGTGGCTCGGCAGGCACCTATTCGGTGCTCAACCCCGACCTGTCCTACCAGCTGCGCGACCGCAAGCTCGGCGTGCTCGGCGAGGCCTTCGGCAACCAGCCGCCCGACATGATCCTGTCGGCCAACATCGGCTGCATCACCCATCTGCAAAGCGGCACGGGGACGCCTGTGCGGCACTGGGTGGAGGTGCTGGACGAGGCCCTGCGCGCGGGTTGACGGCGCGTTGGGCGAGACGCCGGGCCCTCACTGCGTGTGCTGGAATCTGGCCCGTTTGGTGCCTGTAGCCCCGAGGCTGGCATGATCGAGGGTTTTGTCGCCTCTCATTTGCCCCCGAACTGCACCGCCATGACCGACTCCGTGTCCGCACAAGAACAACCCCAAACCGCACCCGTAGCGCCTGCCGCTTCCCAGGCAGCGCCTGTGCCGACCGAGGCTGCTGCGGTCGCTGTGGCGGCCTCTGAACCTGCTGCGTTGGCCGAAGCCAGCGCGCCCCAGCGGCGCCAGGACGGCTCGCGCCGGGGTGGCCGCAACCGCCGCAAACCCGAAGGGCGCCAGGCGCCGCAGGGCCGTGCAAGCGCCGATGGGGCTGCAGACGCTGCAGCGCCCGCAGGTGGCCCGGGTGCAGGCGCGCGGGCGCCGCAGCGCGTGCACCCCGCGCTGGAGCAGCTGGCAGGGCTCTACCCCCACCTGTTTGGCGCCGTGTTCCGTCCGCTCAAGCGCGGCATCTTCCAGGACATCCTGGCGGCCCACCCCGAGCTGTTCGAGCGCGAGGCGCTCAAGGTGGCGCTGGGCCTGCACACCCGCTCCACGCGCTATCTGCAAAGCGTGGCGGCAGGCGATATGCGCCACGACCTGCAGGGCCAGCCTGTGGAAGACATGGCCCCCGAGCACGTGCACCATGCGCTGCTGGAGGTCTACCGCCGCAAGAAGGCGCGCGCCACCGAAGACCTGCTGCCCAAGCTGCGCAACCGCATGATGGCCGCGTTCGAGGCCTCGGGCCTCACGCGCGAGGCATATACCCAACTGGTGTTGAGCCGCGACGAAGCCGCCAACGCCATCCTCGAAGAAGCCTTTGCCGAATGGTCGGCCCGCAACGCCAAGGATGAAGCCCTGCTGCGCGCCTTTGAGGCCAGCGGCCAGACCCTGGACGCCTTTGCCGATATGTACGGCATGGTGCCCCGCACGGTGGGGCAGCAGCTGGAGCGCGCCCGTCGGCGGGCGGCTGCCGCGGCTTCTGCAGCGGCTGCGGTATCTGCTGCTTCCGCCGTGGAGCCCGGCGACTCCGCCGCCGCAGCCTGACCGGCCCGTGCTGAGCTGAGCGGGGGGCGGCACAACGCTCCCTCTGCCCTCGCTGGTCATGGCGTGCTGGCAGCGGCTTCCGTCATCTTCTCGTCGGCCGAGATGAGGCCCTGCGGCGTGGCTCCGTCTACGTCGGCGCGTGTCACGGCTTGTTGCAATGCTGCAGACAGGCTACTGACACCATGTTGTCAGCAGCCGGGCTGCACCATGCCGGGCCCGACACAGAGAGGAGCTTGACCATGACAACAACCCCCACCATGACCCCGGTTGCCGCGTTTCATGTCACTGGACTGACGGTACGCACCCGCAACCGCGACGAGATGGACCCCGCCACCGCCCGCATTGGAGGTCTCTGGGACCGCTTTTTCAGCCAGAGCTGGGAGCGCAACCTGCCCGGCCGTGGTGAAGATGGCCGCATCTTCGGCGTCTACAGCGGCTACGAATCCGACGAACATGGTGCCTTTGATGTCACCGCTGGCGTGGCCGTGCCACCGCCCGTCACCTCGGTGCCAGGGGCTGTGCAGATCGCGGTGCAGGCGGGCGACTATCTGGTGTTCCACGGCCACGGCACAATGCCGCAGATGGTGATCGATGCCTGGGGCGAGGTCTGGCGCTACTTTGCGGCCCACCCGCAAGTGCCACGGCGCTTTGGCACCGATTTCGAGCTGTATGAAGGCCCGGACCGCGTGGCCATTCATATCGGCATCGCCCCCAGTGCGCCCCGCGCGTGACCTGAACGAACCAGGAGCCTCCATGAACACATCTTCTGCCGCCCTGACGTTCTACACCCATCCCATGTCCCGAGGCCGTACCGCGCGCTGGATGCTGGAAGAGTGTGGTGTGCCCTACGACACTGTGCTGCTTGAATACGGCACCACCATGAAGGCTCCCGACTACCTCGCCATCAACCCCATGGGCAAGGTGCCTGCACTGCGGCACGGACAGGTGGTGGTCACCGAGGTGGCGGCCATCTGCGCCTACCTGGCCGACCTGTTCCCCGCCAAATCGTTGGCGCCCCCTGTGGGCACGCCTGCACGCGCTGCCTATTACCGCTGGCTGTTCTTTTGCGCCGGTCCGCTGGAGAGCGCCGCCACCGCCAAGGCGCTGAACCTGCTGGCACCCGCCGAACGGGCGGCCATGGTGGGCTACGGCAGCTACGCTGATGTGATGAACACCCTGGAGCAAGCCGTGAGCCAGGGCCCGCATCTGTGCGGCGACCACTTCACGGCCGTGGACCTGTATGTGGGCGCGCACCTGATCTGGGGCATGCAGTTCGGCACCATCGAACGCCGCCCCGCGTTCGAGCAGTTTGTGCAGCCGTTCAGGCAGCGCCCCGCGTTTGTGCGCGCCTCCCAGATCGACGACGCGCTGGCGCAGCAGAGCAAAGGCCATGGCTGAGTTCTGCGTCCTGACACTGCCCATCTGGTCGGCTGCAGCTCGCCCCGGGGGGCACGTTCATGCGCCGCGCTGACCGCCTGTTCCAGATCGTCCAGCTCATCCGGGGGCGGCGCCTGTCCACCGCCGCCTTCCTGGCCGAGCGGCTTGAAGTCTCGGCCCGCACCATCTACCGCGACGTGGCGGACCTCCAGCACCAGGGCGTGCCCATTGAGGGCGAAGCCGGTGTGGGCTACCGCCTGGGCGCGGGCTTCGATCTGCCGCCGCTGATGTTCAGCCAGGGTGAAGCCAATGCGCTGGTAGCTGCCGCCCGTCTGGCCCAAACCTGGCTGGATGCCGGGCTGGCCCGAGAGGTGGAAGGCGCCCTGGGCAAGATCCTGTCCGTGCTGCCCCCCGCCGCGCGCGTGGCGGCCGAGGCCCAGGCCCTTTATGCCCCGCCCGTCGGCCTGGACCCACGCGCCCAGGCCACCCTGCAAGCCCTGCGCGAGGCAGTGCACAGCCGCCACGTGGTGCAAGTGGACTACGCCGACGTCAACGGCCGCCCCAGCCTGCGCCGCCTGCGCCCGCTGGGCTGCTTTTACTGGGGCAAGGTCTGGACACTGTCGGCCTGGTGCGAGCTGCGCAATGACTTTCGGGGTTTTCGCATCGACCGCATTTCTTCCATCACCGTGCTGGACGAGCAGTTCCGGCAGGAGCCCGGCAAGACCCTGGCGGACTTGCTGCGCAAGGTGGAGGGGGAGATGGAGGGGAGAGCGGTGGAGGGGGGTGATCCTCAAGCGGCGCCGTCGGCAATGGCCTGATGCCGTGCCTCCAATCGTTTTCGATGCCGAGCTCAGCCTTGGCAGAAATGTCGTGGCAAAGCGCCTCGCGATGATCCTGATGGGCGGCCTGCTGCAAATGACATGAGCCTTGTTTCAAAAAGAGTTGGACAGGAGTTGTTCATTACCACAGGTGCCTTTGCCGATTTTCTTTCTGTTGCAAGATGTCTTGAAGATTCCTGATTGGTAACCGAAGTTACTTTTTGCGTTAATTTCGCCGTATTAACGGCGCCTTCTGTCAAAAGAAAATACCTGCCTGCAGCTATCATCCGCCGCACTTTGCACTCATCGGTCGGACAGTCTGCAGCACATGAAACGTCGCGTCACCATTCAAACGCCTCTGGGCGACCAGCTCAAATTCAGGCAACTCCAGGGTATCGAAGAGATCAGCCAACTCTTCACCCTGGACGTGGACTTGCTGAGTGAGAGCAAAAGTGTGGATCCCAAGGCGTTGTTAGGCAAAAACGCCACCATCGTTGTAGAAACGGAGGGCGGTGGCACCCGCCATATCGACGGCATCGTCACCCGGTTTGGCATGCAGGGGCAAGACCACCGCATGTACTCCTACCGGGCGCGGCTCAGCCCCTGGCTCTGGCTGGCAACCCGTAAAAGCGATTTCAAGATATTTCAGAATAAAACCGTTCCAGAAATCATTGAAGAAGTTCTGGGTAAATACGGCTACCCCATCGATAAAAAGCTGACCCGCAGTTATCGCACTTGGGATTATTGCGTCCAATATAACGAAACCGATTGTCAGTTTGTTTCTCGCCTCATGGAGCATGAGGGTATTTATTATTACCACCAGCATTCAGCGGGGCAGCACACACTCACGCTGGCTGACGATATCGTGGCGTCGCACAGTCCCCTTCCTGGCGCGGCTTCCATTCCTTTCTATCCGCCTGAAAAGGCGGCCATCGCTGATCGCGAAAGCATCTATGCGTGGGAGTTGGCGGAGGAAATCAAACCGGGTCGGCATTACAACGACGACTACGACTTCAAGAAGCCCAAGGCAGATTTGTCGAACATGCGCAAAGATCCCCCGGGTCACGCGCATGACAGCCACGAGATCTACGAGTGGCCCGGTGGCTATACCGAATATGGAGATGGCGAGGCGTATGTGAAGGTGCGCCTCCAGGAGAACCTGACTCGCCAAAGCGTCGTACAAGGTAAATCCAGCTGCCGCGCGCTCACCCCCGGCTACACCTTCAACCTGGAAAACTACCCGCGCGAAGACCAGAACCAGCAGTACCTCATCACCTCGGTGCAATACCATTTTCAGGAGAATCCTGAGGTCAGCAGCGTAGCCAAGCCCACGCCTAAAACCACCAAGGATGAGGTGGGGTCCATTCAACGGTTTGTGCTGAAGGCGCAACCCACCAGTTTGCCGTTCACCCCACCCCGGGTCACGCCCAAGCCCCGTAGCCAGGGCCCCCAGACGGCTGTGGTGGTGGGCCCGCCTGGTGAGGAAATCTGGACCGACAAATACGGACGTGTGAAGGTGCAGTTCCACTGGGACCGCATTGGCTCCATGGACGAGAACTCCAGCTGTTGGATCCGAGTGTCGCACCCGTGGGCGGGCATGAAGTACGGCGGTATCTTCACGCCGCGCATCGGCCAGGAAGTCATCGTGGACTTCCTCAACGGCGACCCCGACTATCCCATCATCACTGGCCGCGTCTACAACGCAGACCAGATGCCACCGTGGGAGCTGCCCAAGCACAAGACGCAGTCCGGCTTCCAGACGAACTGGAGCAAAGGCGGCGGCGGCAAGCACATGCTGCGGTTTGAGGACCAAAAGGGCATCGAGCACATCGAGCTCTCCACCGACCATGGCAATACGCACCTGCACATGGGTTATCTGATGAACCAGAGCACCGAGGCCAAGCGCAGCTATGGCTTTGAGCTGCGCACCAATGAGTGGGGTGCCATCCGGGCGGACAAGGGGCTGCTGATCACGACGTATACGCAGGATTTCAAGCAGAAGCTGGCGCACGACAACCCGGACGGCTTCGACGGCCTGGGTGAAGGCCTGGCCAACACGGCTTCGCTGATGGAGGAAGCAGGCGAGGCCGTCGCGGCCATGAACGGTGCCATCGAGGCCATCAATGGCCTCAAGACATCGCACATGATGGAGCTGAGTTCGGGAATCGCCGCGATGACCGGCGGCAAGGCTGCCATGGCCACCTTGTCGAAAGCGGCAGCTGCCATTGCTGCGCTCGCCGGCGACGGAGGAGGGGGTGGTGCAGGGGCGGAAACGCTCATGCCCACGAATACCGACCCGGCGATGCCACAGTCGCAGGCGCTGCGAGAGCTGTCCAAGGACATCAGCAAGCCGGTGGTTTCCATCGTGAGCCCCGAAGGGCATTCGATGATCAGCCCCAAGCCCATCGTGATCAGTTCGGGGCAGAGCGCCTCCATGCATGCCAAGCAGCACATCACGCTGTCCAGCGGCGCGCAGCTCACCCAACTGGCCAAGAGCGGCATGCTGACCCACGTGTCCGAAGGTGGTCAGCGCAACACCGTGTCCAAGGGCGACATCGCTTCGGAAGCCCAGACGGGCAACATGAACCTCACCGCCCAGCAGAACATCACCCTGGCTTCCAAGCAGGACACCGCCACCGTCGTCGGTGACCAGAACGTGAACATCCAGGCCACGAAGGATTCCGTGCTGGTGAAGGCGGCCAAGCACATCAGGTTGCAGGCGAGCGAGAGCATTACGCTGACTATCGGTGAGGGAGAGGGCGTCGCTTCGCTCAAGCTCACCGACAAAGGCGAAGTCGTCATCAAGGGCAAGAACGGTCTGATCAAACTGAGCGAGTTGCTGGACGTTCACGGGGCGCCCATCCAGCTCAACTGCTGAATCACCCCCCTACGCAGCGGATTTTTTCGCCAGCACGACAGCCATCTCCACCAAAGAACCTTCGCATGCAATTCCACCTCAACGAAGGCAGCTTCACGCTGCCCGACGGCCTTCGGGACAACAGCATGAACATGCTGCTGACGGGCCACAGTGGCCTCGATCTGAGCCTGATCATCACCCGGGACAGGCTTGAGCCTGGCGAATCCTTCGAGGCCTTCGTCGACCGCCAGATCAAGGCGGTGACACTGCAGGTCAGCAAGTTTTCCATCCAGGAAAAACACGCGCAGAAGGCTCCCGACAGGGACGACACCATTGCCGTGGAACTTGCCCAGCAGTTCACGCAGAACGGCCAGGTCATTCACCAGCGGCAACGCACGTGGCTGCTGCCCGACGCCGCCAGCGTGCTGGTGCTCACGGCGGCGTCTGCCGCGCCCATCACCGACGCGCAGAAGAAAGCCTGGCTGGCCATCTGTGCAAGCTTCCAGCCGCGCCACTGAACCTGGCAGCGCCGGGTTGCGAGTCCGCGTCCCGGGAGCCGCTCCGACGCACATCGACGGACATCGGCTCTCGTTGACGCCGCAGCACCCCATGGCCCAACCCGGCAGCCGCCCCCCTCGTTCCACGACCTCCTTCGCCCATGAGTCAGTTTCCACCCGCGGCCCGACTGGGCGACCCCATTGCCCATAGCAACGCCAACGCACGCCTTCTGGCGAAGGTGGTGGGCATAGCCGCAGGTGCTGCCGCGCTCGGTGCGCTGTGTGCTGGCACCATCGCGGCGGGGGTGACAGCGGGTGTTGCAGCCGTCGGCACCGTGGTCACAGGCGGGCTGGCGGCGCCGATCCTCGCGGGAGCCGTCGTGCTGACCGGAGCGCTGGCCACCTTCGCTGTCAGCATGGCGGGGGGCGCCATTGGAGAAAAAATTGCCGATTGGCTGGTCCCTGAAACCTGGGATGTGACCGGGGCCATCACGACCGGCTCACCCGACGTGTTCGTCAACAGCATTCCCGCTGCGCGGGCCACCAACGCGGTACCGCTGGACGAAGTGGTTTGCGGCAAGCACACCATCACTCCCGTCAACCTGATTGCACAGGGCGCGGCGGTTGGGCCCAAACAGACCGTCATCAATGAAGCCCTGGCCGCCCGCAAGGGCGACAAGGTCGTGTGCGGGGCCACCATTCATGCTGGCTCGCCCAACGTCTTTATTGGCGGGGCTCCTGAGACGGTGCGTGACTACGACGACGAGGTCAATCCACTGCTGCGGGCGGCACTGTTCATTGCGGAGGCGCGCAATCTCCTGAAGAACATCAAATGTCTCTGGAAGCTGGTCAAGGATCCGAAGGCGCTCGTCAAAAACGCGGAATGCATGTTGAAGGCTGCGCAAGCCGCAGGCTCTGCGGCCATGACCGTGCCGGCCATCCTGGGCAACCCTGTGCACATTGCCACGGGCGCCAAGCTGCTGGCTGATGGGAGCGACCTGGACTTCGTGCTGCCGGGCGTACTGCCGGTGGCGTGGCAGCGCATCTACAACAGTCTGGACGAGCGCAGCGAAGGCCCGCTGGGCCGCGGCTGGAGCACACCCTACACGGTTCAGTTGCATCTGGACCACGATCCGCAGGGCCGGCCCGTCGTCACCTACTACGACGCGGATGGGCGCGACATACAGTTCAGCCGCCCGGCACCGGGGCAAGGCTTGTTCAGCGTTACCGAGGGGATCGGCGTGCTGTGCAGTGAAGGCGGCGACTACGTCGTCGTCACAGCCGAAGGCATGTACCAATGGTTCGGTCAGGCGCCCGCCGGGGGCGTGGGTGATGCTGCGGTGGTGGGCGTATTGCACCTGCAGCGCATCGAGGACCGCAACGGCAACTACCACGCGCTGCGCTACGGTGACCACGGTGCGCTCACCCACGTGGCGGACAGCGCAGGCCGGCTCCTGGAGTTTCTGTATGTTCCGGGCACTGCCCGGCTTCAGCAGATTCATCTACGCGTGGGCGTTGGAGGTGAGGTTCCGCAGGCGCTGGTGCACTACCGCTACGACGCTTCCGGCCAACTGGCCGAAGTGAGAGACCGCGCAGGGCAGACGACGCGCAGGTTTACCTATGCAAATGGCCGCATGGCGAGCCACCAGCTGCCCGGTGGCTTGCTATGCAGCTACGAATGGCAGGAGTTTGCCCAAGGCATCGGCAATCGCCCTGGCCCCCATGCGCGCGTGGTGCGGCACTGGACGGACGACGGCGAAGCGTATGCCTTTGAATACGGCCTGCATGGCGACGGCAGCGGCAGCACCCAGGTCACCGACGGCCTGGGCCGCTGTCAGCAGTGGCACTGGAATACCGACCACGAAATCACCCGCTACACGGACGCTTTGGGCCACACCACCACGCAGGTGTGGGGCACCACCAAACAGCTGCTGGGCCA
This sequence comes from Acidovorax sp. GW460-11-11-14-LB4, assembly GCF_059423685.1. Lineage (NCBI taxonomy): Bacteria > Pseudomonadati > Pseudomonadota > Betaproteobacteria > Burkholderiales > Comamonadaceae > Acidovorax > Acidovorax sp. GW460-11-11-14-LB4. The sequence continues at coordinate 16,777 of NZ_JBWKYJ010000086.1, forward strand.
TACGGATCCGCTGGGGCGATCCACCACGTACACCTACGACGACGCTGGCAACCTCACCGCAGAAACGGACGCCCTCGGACGCACGCACCGCCAGCGCTGGAGCCCCGGCCCGGCCAGCCTGCTGGTCGCGACGGAAGACCCTGGCGGCGGAACCTGGCGCTACCAGTACGACGACCACGGCAATCTGGTGGCGGAGACCGACCCTCTGGGCCACGTGACCCGCTACGCGAACGACGACCGAGGCCTGCCCGTTCTGGTGACCGATGCCCACGGCGGGCGCAAGCAGCTGCGCTGGGATGCCAGGGGCCTGCTGACCGCCTACACCGATTGCAGCGGCAAGACCACCCGTTACACGTACGACGCGCAGGGCCACCTTCACCAGGAAATCGACGCCCTGGGCCAGTCCACCGTTTTCGAGCGCGACCCGCTGGGCAGGCTGTTGCAGCTGACCCTGCCGGACGGCGCGCAGCACCGGTACCACTACGACGCGGCGGGCCAGTGCGTGATCGCCACCGATGCGCTGGGCCATACCACCAGCTACAGCTACAACCAGCGCGGCCAGCTGACTGGGCGCTCCAAAGCGGTTGGCGCACTCACCAGCAACATCCAGCTGGGGTATGACGCGGCACGGCGCTTGTCGGCGCTGGTCAATGAAAACCGCCAGGCGTACCGGTTCGCTTACGACGCGGTGGACCGCCTGGTGGCCGAGACCCGCATCGACGGCACCCGGCAAGTGCTGCACTACGATGCAGCCCACCAGGTCGTCGGCGTGACCGAACACCCCATGCCCCTGGGCCAGGGCGACGCCGTGCCGGGCCACGCCGAGGTGCAGCCCATCCACACGCAACTGGTGCGCGATGCCGCGGGCCAGCTGGTTCAGAAGAACGTCTACACACCCGGTGTGGCCGCGCAAGCGGGCGCAGCCGCAACGCTGCCGCCGCCCGATCTGCAAGCCCGGATCGACTATGCATACAGCCCCACCGGCGACTTGTTGACGGCGCAACACAGCACGCCTCTGGGCGAAGTCGTTGCACAACACACCTGGCAATACGACGCTTTGGACCAGGTGCTGCAGGAGACCGCCGGGCACGCCGTGCAAGGGCAGCAGCGCAGCAGCGCGCTGCACCACCAATACGACGCATTGGGCAACCGCATCGGCACCAGGCTGCCGGACGGGCGCGCGCTGAACCACCTGTACTACGGCAGCGGCCACCTGCACCAGATCAATTTGGACGGTGCCGTCCTGGCCGACATCGAGCGCGACGACCTGCACCGCGAGGTGCTGCGCACGCAAGGCCGCCTAGCCAGCCGTTTTGCCTACGACCCGGTTGGTCGCAAAGCGGCGGCCTGGGTGCGGTCAGCCATGCTGCGGGTAGGGCGCGGCATCGGCACCGACCCAGGTGTCGATGGCCCGTGGAGCCCCTACAGCGCAGACTGGAGCCAGCGCTTGCAGCAGCGGCACAACGCCGAAGACGTGCTGCTCAAACGCTACAGCTACGACGGGAACGGAGAACTCACCAGCGTGGAGCACAGCCAGCAGGGGCATACCCTGCACCGCTACGACCAGGGCGGGCGCATCACGCAGACGCTGTCGAACCAGCCCGAGCGCAGCGAACACTTCCACTACGACCTGGCGGGTAACCGCATCAGCGCGCTGGAAGAAAGCAGCCTCAGCAACCAGGGACGAGGCTGGGTGCAAAACAACCGCGTCAAGGTGCTGCAGGACAAGCGCTACGACTACGACGGCTTCGGTCGGCTGATCAGAAAACGCATAGGCAGCCACACGGAGCAGCACTACCGCTACGACCACCAGCACAGGCTGACCCAGGTGGCGGTGGTGCGGGCGGGCAA
>NZ_JBWKYJ010000087.1:0-18582 GCF_059423685.1 Acidovorax sp. GW460-11-11-14-LB4
ACACCCCATACCCCCGCCAGCGCCACGGCCAGTGCCACCAGGGCCACGGCCGACAGCAGCCCTGGCATGCGGGGCCAGCGCCGGCGCAGCCCCCAGGCCAACCCCACCACGGCCAGCGCAGCCAGCAGGTGCCAGCCGGTGCGTGCGTCCCACAGCGCATCGGCACCCGCACCAAAGCCATTGCGCACCTGTCCCACCACCATCGACAAGCCCACACCGGCTGCAAACCCGTGGGTGACCGAGATGGGAAGAAACCGCGCCACCGACGCCAGCCGTAACACCCCCAGCAGCCACTGGAACACAAAGGCCAAAGCCACCGTGGCACCGCTGACCGCCAGCACCTGGCGCGCGCTCAGGCCCAGGCTCGGGGCCGCACCGTGGGCAGTCGCCAGCACGGCGGCAAACAGCAGGGCTACCACCGTGGTCGGTGCATACACCACCCCGGCACGGGGTGTCGCCAGGGTCAGCAGCAGGCCGGGCAATGCAGCCGACCACAAAGCCAGCGCGGCCAGCGAATGTTCGCCCGCCAGCGGCGCAAATGCCAGCAGCCCCAGCCCCACGGCGTGGGGCACGGTGACCGCTGCCGCAGACCACGCCGCCGCTGCGCCCGAGGGCTGCGGCGCCGACGGCCCGACCTCAGCCCCCGCCGAAGGCCCGGCACGGCGATGCAGCGAGGCAGTCACGGGTGCGGTCGGCGGCATGGAGAAGGTCTAATAATCCCTGGACATTGCGCGCCTACAGGCTGCGCGCCGCAAAGGTGTCGCAGGTCTTGACACTGCCACTTTGCAGGCCGCTGTTGAACCAGCGCTGCCGCTGGGCGCTCGTGCCATGCGTGAAGCTCTCGGGCACCACCGCGCCGCCATTGGCCCGCTGCAGCGCATCGTCACCAATCTTGGCGGCGGCGTTCATGGCTTCTTCCACGTCGCCCTGCTCCAGGATCTGGCGGGACTTCTGGGCGTGGTGGGCCCACACCCCCGCAAAGCAGTCGGCCTGCAGCTCCAGCCGCACCGACAGCGCGTTGTATTCCACCTTGCTCACACGGCCCCGCATCTGGTCCACCTTGGCGCTGATGCCCAGCTGGTTCTGCACGTGGTGTCCCACCTCATGGGCAATCACGTAGGCCTGGGCAAAGTCGCCCGGGGCACCCAGCCGGGTCTTGAGAGTCTCGTAGAACCCCAGGTCGATGTAGACCTTCTGGTCAGCGGGGCAGTAAAACGGCCCCATGGCTGCCTGTCCCGTACCACATGCGGTGGGCGTAGCGCCCCGGAACAACACCAGCCGCGGGTCCTGGTAGCGCCCGCCGCCCTGGCGGAACACCTCGCCCCACACGTCCTCCGTGTCGGCAAGCACCGTGGACACAAAACGTGCCATGGTGTCATCGGCTGGTGGGCGGTGGGCCGGAGCATGGGGTTGCGTCTGCACCTGGGGCGCTGGGCCGCCGCCGCTGAGCAGCCCCAGGATAGTCAAGGGGTTGATGCCCAGCACCCACCCCCCCACCAGCGCGATCACGATGGTGCCAATGCCGATGCTGCGCCCACCAAACACCGGCGACCCACCACCGCCGCCCTCGTCACGGCGGTCTTCCACGTTGTCGGACTCGCGATTGCCTTCCCATTTCATTGCGTCTCTCCAGCGCCCTCCAGATGGGGCGGCCAAGCCTGCATGTTACGCGCGGGGCCGCCCTGGCGCGGACGATTTACGATGTGTTCCACCCCGCTTTTGCCTGCCTTTCATGACATCTGCCGCACACCACAGCGCGCCCCATGCCGGGCCCACCATTCTTCTGACTGGTTTTGATCCGTTTGGTGGTGGCGCGCACAACCCCAGCTGGCTCATTGCGCAAGCGCTGCACGGGCAGCGCATCGCAGGACACCAGGTGGTGGCCGCGCAATTGCCCACGGTGTTCGGGCAGTCGTTGCAGCGGCTGCAGTCGCTGTTGCAAGAACACCGGCCCGCCCTCACGCTGTGCCTGGGCCTGGCAGGCGGTCGGGCAGCGCTGTCCATCGAGCGCATCGGCATCAACATCAACGATGCGCGCATTCCCGACAACGGTGGCGCACAGCCCATAGACACCCCGGTGCAACCCGGCGGACCTGCCGCCTACTTCGCCAGCCTGCCCATCAAGGCCATGCTGCGCGCCGTGCAACGCGCAGGCGTGCCCTGCGAGGTGTCGCAAACCGCTGGCACCTTTGTCTGCAATCATGTGCTGTACGGCCTGATGCATCTGCTGGCACAAGGCATAGGCCCAGAGGGCGCACGGGGCGGTTTTGTGCATGTGCCCTGGCTCAGTGGTCAGGGCGAGCCCCATCTGCCCCTGCGCGACATGGTGCGCGGCATCCATGCCGCCCTGTGGGCTGCGGTGCTGACGCCGCAGGACATCGCGCTGCGGGCAGGAGCCACGCATTGATGGGCATGGCAGCCACGGCGAACCTGATCCCGCGCGCATCACACGCTGGCTGACCTTGGGCACTGCACAGGTGAGGGCTTCTCCGCTCCCACGAGAGCGGCATGCTGTGTACAGTCCGCCTATGCTTTTTGCCCCCTCTTCAGCCCCCTCGGGCGTGCTGGATGCAGCAGCCACCGCTGCGCGGTTGCCCTGGTCCGATCTGGCTGATGAAATAGCGGCCTTGCTCAAAGACCCCACAGTCGTGGTGCCGCAACGCGCCGTGCTGCCGCTGGCGCAAGGCGGCAGCTTGTTTGTGATGCCCGCCACGGATCAATCGGTGGCCATGACCAAGCTCATCACCTTCACCCCGGGCAACGCGGGCACAGGACGCCCGTCGATCCAGGGCGATGTGGTGGTGTTTGACATCGCCACGGGCGAGCGTCGGCTGGTGCTGGACGGGCCCACTGTCACCGCACGGCGTACCGCCGCGGTCTCTCTGCTGGCCGCCCGGCATCTGGCGCAGGTGCCGCAGGGCCCTTTGCTCATCGTCGGCGCAGGAGTGCAGGGCCTGGCACATGCCGAGGCATTCATCCACGGCCTGGGCGTGCGCGAGGTGTGGATTGCCTCGCGCAGCAGCGCCAGCGCCCAGGCCCTGGCAGCGCAGGTGCGCGGCCTGGGCGCCCACGTGCGGGTGGTGGCCGATGCCGATGCCGCCGTGCCCCACTGCCCGCTGATAGCGACCTGCACCACGGCCAGCGCACGGGTGCTGAGCGCCCCGCCCCGGCCCGACGCATTTTTGGCAGCCGTGGGCGCTTTCACGCCCGCCATGGCAGAGCTGGCCCCAGCCCTTTGCCAGCATGTGGCGCGGCACGGACGCATCCTGGTGGACACCAGCGATGCACTCCATGAGGCGGGCGACCTGCTGCAGGCAGGCCTGGATGTGGCGGCGCTGCCGACGCTGGGTGAGATGGTCCGGAGCCTCGGTGCCGCAGCCCCCGAGCGGCGTTCGGGCCCGGTGCTGTTCAAGAGTTGCGGCTGGGCCGGCTGGGACTTGGCAGCAGCCCGGCTGGCCCTGCGCCGCGCCAGCCCGGCACCGGCCGCGACGGCACACTGGGCAGACCCTTCCGCATGATGCTCATCACACGTTTTTCAGACCACAGCCTGCGCATGCAGATCGCGCTGGTGTTTGGCACGCTGGTCGTGACCCTGTCAGTACTGCTGTCGCTGGGGTTTGGCGAGTTGCTCAAGCACCGCATTCAGCGCGATGCAGGCAGTTCCTTGCAGGTGGTCGCCGAAAACGCAGGCAAGCTCCTGTCCCTGGGCCTCATGCAGCGCAGCCTGGAGGCCGAGGTGATGGCCAGTGCCGAAGTGGTGTGGTCCAAGGGGCTCGACTCTGCCGAGGCCCAGCACATGCTGGCCCGCAGCCAGGCCATGCAGCCCACCAACCTCTGGATCGGTGTGGCCGATGCGCAAGGCGTGGTGCGCAATGCCACACGCGGCCTGCTGGTGGGCCAGAGCGTGGCCCAGCGGCCCTGGTTTCAACACGGACTCGAAGGGGTGCATGTGGGCGACGTCCACCCCGCCAAGCTGCTGGAGTCCCTGCTGCCCCCCACCGCCACTGGCGAACCACACCGGTTTGTGGACTTTGCAGCGCCCATACGCATCGGCCCCACCACGGTGGGCGTGCTGGGCATCCACGGCAGCTGGCAGTGGACACGCGAGGTACTGGAGAGTCTGACCCCCGCATCATCCGATGAAAGCGCGCTGGAACTGTTCATCTTTGACCGCGAAGGCCAGTTGATTTTTGCGCCTGGCGGACAGACCGAGGTGATGCGGTCTGCCGGGCAGCGACTGCCCGAGGACATCAGTGTCAACAACAACCGTGATGGTGACCGCACGCAGACCACCGTGGTGCGGTGGAGGGATGGCAAGCGCTACCTGACCGCTGCCACGCAGCTGCAGCCGCGCAACGCGGCCAGCGATCTGGGCTGGCGCATCGTGGCACGCCAGCCTGTGGAGCTGGCTTTTGCGGAGGCAGACAACACCGTGCAACTGGCACTGGTGATTGGCCTGACGGCCGCGCTGCTGGCATCGGCCCTGGCCTGGCTGGCCGCCCGGCGCCTGAGCGTGGACCTGTATGCACTGGCCGACGCGGCCAGTGCGGTAGAGGCCGGGCTCCCCGGCAGCGACATTCCGACCATGCAAAGCAGCCGCGAAGTACAACAGCTGTCTCAGTCTCTGGGCCGCATGACGCACCGCCTGCTGGCCGCCCGCGAGGCGATGGAAGAAAAAGTGCGCCTGCGCACGCTGGAGCTGGAGTCCGCGAACCGCGCGCTGGACCTGCAGGCGCGCACCGACGCCCTCACCGGGTTGCTGAACCGGCGCGGCTTCGAGACACAAATGGCCTTTGCGGTGGCGCTGGCTCGGCGCAGCAGCCGTCCGCTGAGCCTGATCACCGTGGACGTGGACCACTTCAAGCGGGTGAACGACACCTACGGGCATGAAGCCGGAGACGAGGTCCTGCGACGCCTGGCGCGCACGCTGGAGTCCCGCCTGCGCGGCTCTGATGTGGTGGCGCGACTGGGGGGAGAAGAGTTCGTGGCGTTGCTGCCCGACACCGACCTGGAGGGCGCCCAGTCCATTGCGCAGGCCCTGGTCACCGCCATGGCAGAGCAACAGAACCCGGTCGTGGGAACCATCACCGTCAGCGCAGGTGTCGCAACCATGCGCAGCGCAGACGACAACGGCGCCGCCATGCTGCGTCGGGGCGATGCAGCGCTCTACGAGGCCAAGGGCCAGGGACGTAACAGGGTCTGCGTGGAGGCGTGAGGGCTGCCCGAGCCCGCAGTGGCTCCGTCCCCCGGTGTTGCGGGCCGTGGCTCCGGGCTTTCGGCTTGCAGCACGGGCGCCTCAAAATACGGCCGCAGCTGGGCCGACAGCTCTTGCAGGCCAGCGTCCGGAGCGCCAGCCGCCAACGCCAATCGTTCCAGGGCATAGGGCCGGTGGCCCAGCATCATCGACATGTTCACGCAGTGGCCGTGTGCTGCCATGCGCAGCACAAAGGCATTGAGCAACTCACAGGGCCAGTAGGTGTGGTGTGCCTGACAGTCGGCGTCGGCGGAATGCGGCGCAGCGTCTGGGCGCCGGGGCGGCGGGATGACAGAAGGCGCAGGGGCTGGAGCGGGATCGGCCAGCGCTGGCGCCAGAGCGCGGATGGGCGCAAAGAACAAGGTTGAGGCGGCAGCGGACATCAGCATGGTGAAACTCCATCAGCCTCCATCTCCCGGGAGGCGTGTCACCGATGCTAGGAAACTTACCGATGCTTGCATTTCAGCCAAAGCGCATGGCGCGTGTAGGACACAACCCCTGCCACCGCCCGCCATGTGCGCTTGGTCATGCCTTGGGCAGTGTCACGCCCACCTGGCCCTGGTACTTGCCGCCCCGGTCTCGGTAGCTGACCTCGCACACGTCGTCCTTGTCGCTCTCGAAGAACAGCACTTGTGCGCAGCCCTCGCCTGCGTAGATGCGCGCTGGCAGCGGCGTGGTGTTGCTGAACTCCAGCGTCACATAGCCTTCCCACTCGGGCTCGAACGGCGTCACGTTGACGATGATGCCGCAGCGCGCATAGGTGCTCTTGCCCAGGCAGATGGTGAGCACATTGCGCGGGATGCGGAAGTATTCGACCGTGCGGGCCAGTGCGAAGCTGTTGGGCGGGATGATGCAGCTGTCACCCTCGAAATCGACAAAGCTCTTCTCATCGAAGTTCTTCGGGTCCACCACCGTGCTGTGGATGTTGGTGAACACCTTGAATTCGGGCGCACAGCGGATGTCGTAGCCGTAGCTGCTGGTGCCGTAGCTGATGATCTTGCGGCCTTCGACCTCGCGAACCTGGCCGGGCTCGAAGGGCTCGATCATTCCGTGCTCGGCCGCCATGCGGCGGATCCATTTGTCGCTCTTGATGCTCATAGCAGAACTCCCTGCGCTGTGGCCCGCTCAGTGGTGGACTGCCGGGCGCTATTAAATACGTAGCTGGTAGCGCATGAATATCAAGCGCTAGAGCCGTATTTTGCTTGAGAAATCACCGTTTGCTGCACCACACGGTCGTCGCCGAGCACGATCAGCGCAAACAAAAGCTCATCGAGGTTGCGCGCCTGGCGGGTCTTGCGCGCCAAAAGCGGCGTGGCTTCCGGGTTCAGCACCACAAAATCGGCCTCGCAGCCTGGCTGCAGATTGCCGACCACACCCGCCAGGCCCAGCGCCCTGGCCGCGCCCGCCGTGTGTTGCCACCACAGCTGCTGGGGTGACAGACTCAGGCCCTGCTTGGTCTGGCCCTCACGCCCCACGTAGTACGCGGCCAGCATGGTGTGGAACGGGCTGAAGCTGGTGCCCCCGCCCACGTCGCTGGCCAGGCCATAGCCAAACCCCACGCGGTCGGCACCGGCGTAGTCGAAGAACCCGCTGCCCAGAAAGAGGTTGCTGGTGGGGCTGACCGCCGCCACCGCGCCGGTGTCGCGCATCAGCGCACGGTCGTCGTCATCGAAGTGGATGCAGTGCGCATACACCGCACGTTCGCGCATCAGGCCAAAGTCGTCGTACACGCCCAGGTAGCTGCGCGCGGCGGGGAACAGCTCGCGCGCCCAGCGGATCTCGTCGCGGTTCTCGGCCACGTGGGACTGGATCCACACATCGGGGTAGCGCGCAGCCAGCTCACCGGCCCCACGCAATTGCTCATGGGTGCTGGTGGGCGCAAAGCGGGGGGTGATCGCATAGCCAAGCCGGTCCACGCCGTGCCAGCGCTGGATCAGCGCCTCGGTGTCGATGAGGCTCTGCTCGGTGTCATCGCACACACCGGCAGGCGAGTGGCGGTCCTGCAGCACCTTGCCGGTGATGAGGCGCATCCGCTGGCGCTGGGCCTCGGTGAACAGGGCATCCACCGACGCGGGGTGTGACGTCGAAAACGCCAGGGCTGTGGTCACGCCGTTGCGCAGCAGCTCGGCCACAAAAAATTCGGCCACCTGTGCGCTGTAGCCGGGGTCTACAAACCGGGACTCGTGGGGAAAGGTGTAGTTCTCCAGCCAGGGCAGCAGGCCATCGGCTGGCGAGCCGATCACGTCCGTCTGCGGGAAGTGGATGTGCATGTCCACAAACCCCGGCGCCAGGATGCGCCTCGGCAGATGCACCACAGGCTCCCCGGCAAATTGTGGCGCGAGAGTCTGCCAAGCGCCTGCCGCGAGCACACGCTGGCAGCCCTGAGCGTCAGGGCCAACGGCCAGCAGGCCATCTTCGTCATAGAGGGCGCTGCCGTCGTCGGCAAAACGCAAAAGAGCGGAACGGTAAACAGGCATGGCGCCAAGCTTAGCGGCAGGCGGCGCCGTTTGTATATGCAGCACCCCATAGTGGCTATGGGGTTCGGGGAGCGCCGATCAGTGGAAACGATGGGCGATGTGCCCTGCAGGATCAGCGGGACACCTTGCCCACCACGCCTTCCACCAGCCAGTTCATCTGCAATATCTGTGCATCCGACAGTGCCTGGCCAGCAGCAATGCGCTCCTGCCCTTCGTTGTCGCGCACCGGCACTTTGCCCGCACGGAAGGGCTGGAGCTTGCCCGCGCCCACGGCCTTTTGGGCATTCAGCACCTCCTGCTGGACGGCGGCTGGCACCCGGGTGCCAAAGTCACCGACGCGGATCATGCCCTCGCGCACGCCGCCCCACAGGTTGGCACTTTTCCAGGTACCGTTTTGCACGGCGCGCACGCGCTCGGTGTAGTAGCTGCCCCACTCGTGCGTCACGGCCACGATCTGCGCGTCCGGGCCCGTCTTGCGCATGTCCGAGTGATAGGCCACGGCCATCTTGCCGCGCTCTTGCGCAGCCGCCATCACGGCGGTGGAGCCAGTATGGAAAGCAATCACATCCACGTCCTGGTTGAACAGTGCCATGGCGGCATCCCGCTCCTTGGGCGGGTCGAACCATACGTTGAGCCACACCACCTTGACAGTGGCCTTGGGGTTGACCGAGCGCATGCCCAGCGTGAAGGCGTTGATGCCCTGCAGCACTTCGGGGATGGGAAACCCGGCCACGAACCCTGCCACGCCGGTCTTGCTCATGCGGCCCGCGGCGATGCCCGCCAGGTAACGCCCCTCGTAGTAGCGCGCATTGGCGACGGCCACATTGGGGGTGGTCTTGTAGCCGGTGATGGACTCGAACTTCACCTGCGGGTAGTCCTGCGCCACCTTGAGCGTGGGCTCCATGTAGCCAAAGCTGGGGGTGAAGATGATCTGGTGGCCGGTTGCGGCCAGGTCGCGGATCACGCGTCCTGCATCGGCGCCTTCGGCCACGTTCTCGACAAAGGTGGTCTTCACCTGATTGCCCAGTGCGGCCTCGACGGCCTTGCGGCCTTCGTCATGCTGGCGCGTCCAGCCAGCCTCGGTGATGGGAGAGACATAGACAAAACCGGCTTTGACCGACTCGGCCGTATGACCCTTGGCGGATGTCGGCTGGGAAAAAACGGGGGAGAAAAAACAGGCGGCCACGAGCGTGGCAGCGAGGTTTTTGTACATGGTGTTCCTCTACATGGCCCTGATGGAATGGAACGGAAGCACCGCAGGACGACGGTGCCACCGGGACGGTCAGACTATGCGAAAACTACATGGAGTGGTGTTGCAAAGACTGCCGGGTTAAAAACAGGATTCAAGTGCGGGCGTGCGCTGCAGCAGCGCACAGAGCCCCGCCATCAATTTCAATTCAGCCGCAGCGCCTGCGGGCCCGCGCCCAGGCGGAAGGCACCGACGACTTCGGCCAAGCGCGACGCCTGGTCCTTCAGGCTTTCCGCGGCAGCGGTGGACTCTTCCACCAGGGCGGCATTTTGCTGGGTCATCTGGTCCAGCTGGGTCACTGCCACATTCACCTGGCCAATGCCCTGGCTCTGCTCCGACGCGGCTGCGCTGATCTCTCCAATGATGTCGGTCACGCGGCGCACGGAACTCACGATCTCACCCATGGTGGTGCCGGCGTTCTGCACCAGGGCAGCACCCGACTCAACCTTTTCCACCGACACGCCGATCAGCGTCTTGATTTCCTTGGCCGCCTGGGCCGAGCGCTGGGCCAGCGAGCGCACTTCGCTGGCCACCACGGCAAAGCCACGGCCCTGCTCGCCCGCACGGGCGGCTTCCACGGCGGCGTTGAGGGCCAGGATGTTGGTCTGGAACGCGATGCCGTCGATGGTGCCGATGATGTCGGCAATCTTCTTGCTGCTGGTGTTGATCTCGTCCATGGTGGTCACCACCTGTGCCACCACATCGCCACCGCGCTGGGCCACCTGCGCCGCCGACACGGCCAGCTGGTTGGCCTGCACGGCCGAATCGGCGCTCTGGCGCACGGTGCTGGTCAGCTCTTCCATCGAGCTGGCGGTCTCCTGCAGGCTGCTGGCTGTCTGCTCGGTGCGCGCGCTCAGGTCCTGGTTGCCAATCGCGATCTGGGTGCTGGCGGTGGAGATGCTGTCCACCACGCCCCGGACTTGCTGCAGCGAACGGTGCAACGCGCTGCGCATGGCATCCAGCGCGCGCAGCAGGTGGCCGGTTTCGTCATTGGCGTAGCTCGCCTGGGGGGCACCCGTCAGGTCCATGTTGGCGATGGTCTCTGCAATGGCCTCTGCCTTGCGCAGCGGGCGCGTGATGCTGGTGGTCAGCAGCCAGGCCAGCAAGGCGCCCAGCAGCAGCGACACGCCGGTGCAGATCTGCAACAGCAGCGTGGTCTGGGCACGCAGCTCTTCGCTGCGCTTGCCGGCAGCATCGAGCTCGGCGCGCTGGCCATCCACCATCTGCTGCACACCCGCCAGATAGCTGCGGGAGGTGGGCTCAAACCGCTCGGTGAAAACCTTGTTGGCGTTCTCGGCATCGCCCGCCTGCTTGAACTTGCTCACTTCCTCGCGGGCCGCCAGGTAGTCTTTGCGCAGGTCACCCACCTTGGCAAAAAGCTGCTTCTTCTCCGGCGTGTCCATCTTGGACTCGATGAATTTCTGCAGCTCGTTGGTATCGCGGATCGACGCGGCCGTGGCGGGTGCAAAGTAGGGGATCAGGCTCGCGTCGCTGCTCTTGGCAATGGCTGCCGCACGCTGCACGCCCGATGTGGTGTGGCGCAGCCAGTCCGAGCCCGCGCGCTCGGTCTTGATGTTGTCGTTGACCATGGCGTCGATCTCCCTGCCCAGCTGGCTGAGCTTGACCACGGCCACCACGCTGCTGGCAAAAAACAGCGCCAGGATGAGGCCAAGCACCAGGGTCAGGCGCTTGCCAATGGAGATTTGACTGAGAAACATGGAAGGCTCCAAAAAAGGGGGCAACACGGCACCCGTGCACTCCGCAAGGGAGCGCAGGGTAAGGGCCATGGTGGTGGATCACCCCTTGGGCCTGGACCGGACGCAATTCGAACGAATACTTACTATTTTAAGGGTTTACCCAGATCAGGCCCCTGCCGCACTGGCGACAGTCCCTCTGGCGCCATTTCCCAAGCCCACTGCGCGCGCTACCCGAAGCTCAGTAGTCGTGCTCCACGCACCGCTCGAACGCTTCCTTGAGCTTGTGCTCCCACACCCGCTTGTCAGCATTGCCTGCAAAGCTGGCTTCAAAACTGTTGAAAGCCAACTGGTAAGCATGTTTGGCCGTGAGCCCCGTGGCCGCAAACACCTGGGTGAAGTTCTCGTTGATGTAGCCGCCAAAGTAGGCAGGGTCGTCCGAATTCACGGTGGCAGCCAGCCCGGCATCGAGCAGCTTGCCGAGGTTGTGGTCCGCAAGGTTGGGGAAGACGCACAGCTTCTGGTTGGACAGCGGGCACACCGTGAGCGCAATGCGGTCTTGCGCCAGGCGCTGCATCAGGGCAGCGTCGTGTACCGCCTGCACGCCATGGTCGATGCGCTCGACCTTGAGCACATCCAGCGCACTCCAGATGTAGGCGGGAGGACCCTCCTCCCCCGCATGGGCCACCAGGTGCAGGCCCAGCTCGCGGCAGCGGGCGAACACGCGGGCAAACTTCTCGGGCGGGTGCCCCAGTTCGCTGGAGTCCAGACCCACACCCACCACCTTGTCGAGCAGCGGCATGGCCTGCTCCAGCGTTTCGAATGCCGACTCCTCGCTCAGGTGGCGCAGGAAGCACAGGATCAGCGTGGCGCTGATTCCCAGTTCGGCGCGGGCATCCTGGCAGGCACGGTGCAGACCGTTGATGACGGTCTCCATCGCCACGCCGCGTGCGGTATGGGTTTGCGGGTCGAAGAAGAGTTCGGTGTGCAGCACGTTGTCGCGCGCCGCACGGCCCAGGTAAGCGCGCGCCATGTCGTAAAAATCCTGCTCATGCAGCAGCACACTCGCACCGGCGTAGTAGATATCCAGAAAACTCTGCAGATTGGTGAATGCATAGGCGCTGCGCAAGGCGTCCACGCTGGCATAGGGCAGCGTCAGACCATTGCGCTGCGCCAGCGCAAAGATCAGCTCGGGCTCCAGCGAGCCCTCGATGTGGATATGCAACTCGGCCTTGGGCATGGCACGCAGCAGGCTGGGAAGGCGCTCGGCGGAGATGGGGGGGATCTTGAACATCAGCAGACTCCAAAGGTGATGCCACTCTGGCGCAGAAAGCGGCGATACGCAGATGATGCCTTGTCGGCAGCGGTATGCAACTCCGCGCGCAGGTCGAGTGGCAGGCACTGTGGCGTCTGCGACTCCAGCACGGGCTGGTCCTGCGTGAAGATGGTGTGCTGGAAGGCCTGCAGTTTCTCGTCCGGCGAATCGAAATCCGCCACCGCCAGCCGGAACCACACCCGGCTGCGCACCGGCGTCACCGGACAGATGAACAGCGCAATGGACTCGCGCCAGCCATCGACCGCCGTGGTGCCCGCCTCGGGCACCTTGGTCAGCACGGCTGCATAGGGGGCCGTGACTTCGTAGGTGTATTCGACCTGGGCGGCCGCCGTGGAATGCAGGTTGGATTGCGGTTGCCAGGCCTTGCAGCCCGTGGCCAGGAGGCCCGTGGGCGTGGGCTCCACGCGGTAATCGTCGATGGCCGTCGCCTCACGGCTGCCGAGCCAGCCTTCGTGAACAAAGCCGAAATGCGACATGTCCAGAAAGTTCTCGACGATGCGCGGCGCGCTGGCCGCCACGTCGTAGGGACCGCAGTTGAGCTTGCGCAGGCGAGCATCCCCCTCCGCCGCAAACACAGGCAGTCCCTGCTCGCCTGGTGCGATGCGCACCCACACAAGGCCATAGGCTTCCTGCGCCTCGAAATGGCGGGCGCAGTGCGTGGCCGGGGGCACAAAGGTGGGCAGTGCAGGCACGTGCGTGCATTGCCCACCGGCCGCAAACTGCCAGCCATGGTAGGGGCACTCCAACTGGCCCTGGGGCGTCACGCGGCCGAGCGACAGGCGGGCGCCCCGGTGCGGGCACTGGTCGGCCAGCGCGAGCACGGCGCCTTCGCTGTCGCGCCACAACACCACGGCTTGTTCCAGCAACTGCACGGCCAGTGGTGCCTGCGCCGCTACGGCTTCTGACAGTGCCACCGGGTGCCACAACGTAGATTCCACCATCGTCCTTGCTCCTTAGAACCTGTTCAAAGTCTTTTTGGAGATTGCATTGGAGTGCAATCGGGATGAGTGGATGCTTCGGATGCGCCGCGTGGGCTCATGCCCATGCAAGCAGCCGGGGCGTCCAATCGCCCGATTTCACTCCAACCCTTCGGGCAAGTGCCTTGCCGGGCGGTCTGCGGCGTTGCGGGGCTTGCCAATAGCACGGGCTATTGGCTGCGCACCGCGCCTGGCATCCCATCCCGGCAAGGGACTTGTGCGACTCCAAAAAGACTTTGAACAGGTTCTTAATGCTGCAGGCCGCAAACGCGCCTGCAAAACAAAAGGGCCACCCCAGGGCGGCCCTTTGTCACAGCAGCTCGCAAGAACTGCCGATGAACGCGGTGCGAATTACTTCTTGTCGCCGCCAGGGATCTTGCCTTCCACGCCCTTGACGTAGAAGTTGATGCCGCCCAGGAACTTGTCGTCAGCCACAGCGTCCTTTTCCAGCACGGGCTTGCCGTCCTGACCCACGATGGGGCCCTTCCAGATGCTGAAGCTGCCGTCGGCCAGGCCCTTCTTCACGGCTTCGACCTTGGCCTTGGTGTCAGCAGGCACGTCTTCAGCGATGGAGACGATGTCGATAGCGCCTTCCTTCACACCCCACCAGCTTTGGCCCGAAGCCCAGGTGCCGTCCAGCACGTCCTTGGTGGCCTTGACGTAGTACGGGCCCCAGTTGATCACCGCCGATGCCAGGTGGGCCTTGGGGCCGTAGGCGGTCATGTCGCTGTCCCAGCCGAAGGCGCGCTTGCCCTTTTCCTGGGCGGTCTTGAGCACGGCGGGAGAGTCGGTGTTCTGGAACAGGATGTCCGCGCCGCCGTTGATCAGGCTGGTCGCAGCTTCGGTTTCCTTCGGTGGGCTGAACCATTCATTCACCCACACCACCTTGGTCTTGATCTTGGGATTGACCGACTGCGCACCCAGCGTGAAGCTGTTGATGTTGCGGATCACCTCAGGGATCGGCACCGAGCCCACCACGCCCAGCGTGTTGGACTTGGTCATGGCACCAGCGATGATGCCGGCCATGTACGCGCCTTCGTAGGTGCGGCTGTCGTAGGTGCGCATGTTTTCGGCCGTTTTGTAGCCGGTGGCGTGTTCGAACTTCACGCCCTTGTTGTCTTCCGCGACCTTGAGCATGGACTCCATGTAGCCGAAGGTGGTGCCGAAGATCAGCTTGTTGCCCTGGCCGGCCAAGTCACGCAGCACGCGCTCGGCGTCGGCGGACTCGGGCACGCTTTCCACAAAGCTCGTCACGACCTTGTCGCCAAATTCCTTCTCGATGGCCTTGCGACCGTTGTCGTGCGCGAACGACCAGCCGCCGTCGCCCACCGGGCCGACATAGGCAAACGCGATCTTCAGTGGCTCGGGCTTGGGTGCCGGTGCTTCTGCGGCAGGGGCCGGTGCAGGCGCAGGGGCCGGTGCCGGTTCTTCCTTCTTGCCACAGCCCACCAGGGCAGCAGCAGCCACAGCGGAGAGCGCTGCCACCTTGAGCAGGGAGCGTTTCTGCAGATCAGTCATGTCGGTTTCCTTATCGAAGAAGTAGGACTTGCAAAGGTTGGGGGACGAAAACAATGATTATGGTGCGATCTACCGCAGGGTAACCAGATTTTCCGGTGGGCTAGCCCTTTCAGGAGCCCGGATAAAACGGTTTGCCCAGCGATGCCGGCATGTTGATGCGGATCCACGCCGGATTGCGCGAGATCAGCGCCAGCACCACGATGGTGGCCACATACGGCAGCATGCTCAGCAACTGGCTGGCCACCTGCACGCCGGTGGCCTGCAAATGGAACTGCAGCATAGTCACGCCGCCGAACAGATAAGCACCAAGCAACACCCGTGCCGGGCGCCAGGTGGCAAAGGTGGTGAGCGCCAGCGCAATCCAGCCGCGCCCGGCCACCATGCCCTCGACCCACAGCGGGGTGTAGACAGTGGAGATGTAAGCCCCGGCCAGACCGCACAGCGCCCCGCCCACCACCACGGCCGCCAGCCGAATGCGCCGCACCGGGTAGCCCAACGCATGGGCTGACTCAGGCGATTCGCCCACCGACCGCAGCACCAGCCCGGCGCGCGAGCGGTAAAGAAACCAGATCAACCCCGCCACCAGCAGCATGGTGAGATACACCAGCGGGTGCTGCTGGAACAGCGCTGGCCCAAAGAGCGGCACGTCGCCCAGCACGGGAATAGCGTACTTGGGCAACTCGGGCAGCTTGGCCTGCACGTAGCTGATGCCCGCAAACGCGGAGAAGCCCACGCCGAACAGACTGAGCGCCAGCCCCGTGGCGTACTGGTTGGTGTTGAGCCAGATCACCAGCACACCAAAGATGGCGGCCAGCACGGCACCGGCCGCCATGCCTGCCGCAAAGCCCAGCCAGGTGTTGCCCGTGTGCACCACGGTGGCAAAGCCTGCAATGGCGGCGCAGAGCATCATGCCCTCGGCCCCCAGGTTGACGATGCCCGCCTTTTCGTTGATGAGCAGGCCCAGGGCCGCAATGGCCAGCACGGTGCCCGCACTGAGCGTGGCGCCGATGAGCAGTGCATAAGACTCCATCAGACACCTCCTTTCTTGCTGCCGACCCAGCGGATGCGGTAGGCAATCAGCGTGTCACAGGCCAGCAGCGTGAACAGCAGCAGGCCCTGGAACACGCCGGTGAGCGACTTGGGCAGGCCCAGGCGCGACTGCGCCAGTTCACCACCGATGTAGAACATGCTCATGAGGATGGCGGAGAGGATCATGCCCACCGGGTGCAGCCGCCCCACAAAGGCCACGATGATGGCCGCGAAGCCGTAGCCCGCGGGCACATAGGGCGTGAGCTGGCCGATGGGCCCTGCCACCTCCAACGCACCGGCCAGGCCAGCTGCGCCGCCCGAAATCAGCAGCGCCGTCCACAGCGCGCGGCGCGACGAAAAGCCCGCATAACGCGCCGCCGCTGGTGCCAGCCCGCCCACCTGCTGGGCAAAGCCCGCCCGCGTGCGGAACAGGAACACCCACAAGGCCCCAGCGCCTGCGAGCGCCAGCAGCAACCCGATGGACACGCGCGAGCCCTGCATCAGGCGCGGGATCTGCGTGACCTTCTCGAACGTCTTGGTCTGCGGAAAGTTGTAGCCCATCGGGTCCTTCCACGGGCCATAGACCAGATAGCCCAGCACCAGCGTGGCCACATAGACCAGCATCAGACTCACCAGGATTTCGTTGGCGTTGAACTTGTCGCGCAGCAGCGCCGTGAGCCCCGCCCAGGCCATGCCGCCCAGCACCCCGGCGAGCAAGATGGCGGGCACGATCCAGGGGCCCGTGGTCTTGTCGGCCAGCAGCGCCACGCCGCCCGCCACCACGGCGCCGATGACAAACTGGCCTTCGGCGCCGATGTTCCACACGTTGGAGCGGAAACACACGGCCAGCCCCAGCGCAATCAGCAACAGTGGCGTGGCCTTGACCATGAGTTCGCCAATGGCGTACTGCGTCTTGATGGGCTCCCAGAAGAACACCTGCAGCCCGCGCACCGGGTCTTTGCCCAGCGCAATGAACAAGGCCACACCAATCAGCACCGTGACGGCCAGCGCCAGCAGCGGCGAGCCATAGGTCCAGAGCTTGGAAGCCTGGGGGCGTGGTTCCAGCTTAAGCATGCTGCACCTCCGCTGCCTTGGCCTGTTGTGCGAGGTGCGCTTGGACATCGGCATGCCACAGCCCGCTCATCCATTCACCGATGCGTTCCACCGTGGCCTCGGCGCGCGGCACCGAAGGCGACAGATGCCCCTTGGCAACCACATGCAGCCGGTCGCAGATTTCAAACAATTCGTCCAGCTCCTCACTCACCACCAGCACGGCGCAGCCTGCGTCACGCAGGGCCAGGATGGAGCCCCGGATCTGTGCGGCGGCGCCCACATCCACGCCCCAGGTGGGCTGCGAAACGATGAGCAGCTTGGGGTTGGCGTCAATCTCGCGCCCCACGATGAACTTCTGCAGGTTGCCACCCGACAGCGACTTGGCCGCTGCGTTGGGGCCGCCCGCCTTCACATTGAAGCGCCGGATGATGTCCTCGGCATGTTTTTGCAGCGCACCCACCTTGATCCAGCCACTGCCGCCGACCGAATTGGTGCGGGTGAGCAGCAGGTTGTGCGCCAGCCCCATGGTGGGCACGGCGCCCCGGCCCAGGCGCTCTTCGGGCACAAAATGCAGGCCCAGCGCACGGCGCTGGCCGGGACCCATGCGGCCCGCGTTCTGGCCGGACACCTGGATGCAGGCCGCGTCAGCCCGCTGGTCTTCGCCCGACAGCGCGTAGAGCAGCTCTTTTTGCCCGTTGCCCGACACCCCGGCAATGCCCACCACCTCGCCCGCCTTGACCTCGAACTGCAGGTCGATCAAATCCACCCCGAACTGGTCGGCGCGCGGCAGCGACAGGCCCTGCACGCGCAGCACCGTGGCGCCAGTCTGCACGGCACGGTGTTCCAGCGCCGGCGGCTCGGCGCCGATCATCAGCCGCGACAGCGATGCATTGGATTCCTCGGCCGGGTTGCACACGCCCGTCACCTTGCCGCCACGCAGCACGGTGCAGGCAGTGCACAGCGCGCGGATTTCGTGCAGCTTGTGGCTGATGTAGAGGATGCTGCAACCCTCGCTGGCCAGCTTGCGCAGCACCACAAAAAGCTTTTCGACCGCCTGGGGCGTGAGCACCGAAGTGGGCTCGTCCAGGATCAGCACCTTGGGGTTGGTGAGCAGCGCGCGGATGATTTCCACCCGCTGCATTTCGCCCACGCTCAACGTGTGCACGGGGCGCAGGGGGTCGATGTCAAGGCCGTATTCGGCGGCCTTGGCGGTGATGCGGCCGGTCACTTCGGCCAGCGTCAGGCTCTTGTCCAGGCCCAGCCACACGTTCTCGGCCACCGTGAGGGTGTCGAACAGGCTGAAATGCTGGAACACCATGGCGATGCCCAGGGCCCGCGCTTCTTGCGGGTTGCGCACCTGCACGGCCTGGCCGTTGAAGAACATGCTGCCTTCATCGGGCTTGACCGAGCCGTAGATGATTTTCATCAGCGTGGACTTGCCCGCGCCGTTTTCGCCCAGCACGGCGTGGATTTCACCCGGCAGCACCGTGAGCGACACGCCGCTGTTGGCCACCACGGCCGGGTAGCGCTTGGTGATGCCCACCAGCTGCAGCCGTGGCGGCGCCGCACCAGGCGCTGAAGGATTGGGGGGAGGACTCATGCGGGGATTGTCTCTCAGTTTTACAACTTGTTATAAGAATGAAAATACCTCATGGCGCTTGTTCAGCATGCTCAAGCAGCTATTCTTTTCGTAGCGAAGCAGCCACGGTTTTCACGCAATCTCGCAGCCAGGCGGCCGCCGCCGAGTGATGCGTGCGGGCATGCCACAGCTGGTAATACATGAGCCGGGGGAAGGGCACCGGGCACGGCAGGATGGCCAGGGGCAGCTGGCCCACATACCGCTCGCAGTACTGGCGGCCCGTGGTCAGCACAAGCAAGCTCGATGCCACGATGCTGGGGATGAGGCTGAAATGCGCACAGCGCGCCGTGATGTGGCGCTGCATGCCCAGGCTGTCCAGGTGGGCGTCGATCACGCCGCGCGCGCCGGGGTGGGTG
>NZ_JBWKYJ010000088.1:0-17893 GCF_059423685.1 Acidovorax sp. GW460-11-11-14-LB4
CCACCTGCCCCGCCACCACCAGGGGCTGGCGCGGCTGGGCCGGTGGCTGCTGCGCCGCCTGGCGTGCCCCTGCCAGCCACTGGTCGAAGGTGGGCGCCTGTACAGCCGCGTTCACAGCGTGAGGATGGTGCAGCCGGTGGTCTTGCGCGCCTCCAGGTCGCGGTGGGCCTGCTGCACGTCGGCCAGCGGGTAGCGCTGGTCGATGTGGATCTTGACCTGCCCGCTGGCAACCACAGCAAACAGGTCGTCCGCCATGGCCTGGGTGGCCTCACGCGTGGCGATGTGGGTGAACAGTGTCTGACGCGTGACGTACAGCGAGCCTTTGGCGCCCAGGCTGCCGGGCGCAAACGGCGCCACCGGGCCCGACGCGTTGCCGAAGCTGGTCATCAAACCGAAGGGGCGCAGGCATTCGAGCGACTTGTCCCAGGTGTCCTTGCCCACCGAGTCATACACCACCTTCACGCCCTTGCCGCCGGTGATCTCCTTGACGCGCGCCGCAAAGTCCTCGGTGCTGTAGTTGATGGCGTGCGCCGCGCCGTTGGCCAGCGCCAGCTGGCACTTGGCATCGGACCCCGCCGTGCCGATGAGCTGCAGGCCGAGCGCCTTGGCCCATTGGCAGGCGATGAGCCCCACACCGCCCGCTGCGGCATGGAACAGCACATGGTCGCCAGGCTGCAGGCCTTCCACAGGCCGGGTTTTCTTGAGCAGGTATTGCGCCGTCAGGCCCTTGAGCATCATGGCCGCGCCAGTCTCAAAGCTGATCGCGTCGGGCAGCTTGCACACGCATTTGGCGGGCATCACGCGCACTTCGCAGTAGGCGCCGGGAGGGTTGCTGGCATAGGCGGCGCGGTCGCCCACCTTCAGGTGCGTGACGCCCTCACCCACCGCCTCGATCACGCCCGCGCCTTCCATGCCGATGGTGGCGGGCATGCTCAAAGGGTACAGGCCGGTGCGGTGGTACACGTCGATGAAGTTCAGGCCAATGGCGTGGTGGCGGATGCGGACCTCACCGGGGCCAGGCTCGCCCACAGGGACGTCAACGATGTGGAGTTCTTCGGGACCACCGTGCTGGCGGATCTGGACGGCAAGGCTCATGGCTAACGTCTCCTCAAACAAAAAATGGGGGCGATGTCTCAACGGCGGCCATCCTGCCACGAATCGCACGCGGTTGCCGACGGCCCTTGCAGCACCGGTGCATGCTGGGGCCTTGTGCCCCGGGCGCAGCGGGGCCCGGCCTGCACCGTTACAGTGCAGCCCCATGACTCAAAAAATCACACCCGGCACGGCCGTGCTGCTGGTGATTTCGCCCCTGCTGTGGGCCGGCAACGCTGTGGTGGGGCGGCTGGTGCATGACCTGATTCCCCCCATCACCCTGAATTTCATCCGCTGGGTGCTGGCCTTTGCCATCCTGCTGCCCCTGGCCCATGGCGTGCTGCGCGCCGACAGCCCGCTGTGGCCGCACTGGCGCCGCTATGCGCTGCTGGGCCTGCTGGGCATCGGGGCCTACAACGCGCTGCAGTACATGGCGCTGCAGACTTCCACCCCCATCAACGTGACGCTGGTCGGCTCCAGCATGCCGGTGTGGATGCTGGCCGTGGGCGCGCTGTTCTTCGGGGCCACCGTCACGCGGCGGCAGGTGCTGGGGGCATTGCTGTCGGTGTGTGGTGTGCTGCTGGTGCTGAGCCGGGGCGAGTGGTCGCAGCTGCTGGCCTTCCGCCTAGTGCCGGGCGATTTGTTCATGTTGCTGGCCACCATCTCGTGGGCGTTCTACAGCTGGCTGCTGTCGCGCACCAGCGAGCCCACCAGCATCCGGGGCGACTGGGCTGCGTTTTTGATGGCACAAATGGTGTTTGGACTGGCCTGGTCGGGCAGCTTTGCGGGGGCCGAATGGGCCAGCGGGCGCACGCACATCGCATGGGGATGGCCGCTGATAGCCGCCCTGGCCTTCATCGCCGTAGGGCCTGCGGTGCTGGCCTACCGCTGCTGGGGGGTGGGCGTGCAACGCGCCGGGCCCGCAGCTGCCGGGTTTTTCATCAACCTCACGCCGCTGTTTGCCGGGGTGCTCTCGGCGGCCTTTCTGGGCGACACGCCCAAGGCGTTCCATGCCGTGGCGTTCGCGCTGATCGTGGGTGGCATTGTGGTGTCGTCACGGCGTTGACGGATGCAATTTTTGGTCCAAACCGGCGGTAGCGCAGGTATTGATTGCCTCAATTGCTACACAAAAAGTAGCAAACGGCGCGGCCTTTCTGGGCCCATCAACCCGGGGCAGTGACCGTGGTGGCCGACTCCATCAACGCCTCCAGGTCCGTCACCGGGGTAGGCCGCCCCAGCAGATAGCCCTGGAAGTACACACAGCCGTGCCGGGCCAGGAAGTCCTTCTGTGCCTCGGTTTCCACCCCTTCGGCAATCACATCCAGCTCCAGGTTGCGTGCCATGCCCAGAATGGTCTGGACGATCACATCGTCGGTGTGCCGCACCCCCAGGTTGCGCACAAAGGACTGGTCGATCTTGAGCTGGTCCAGCGGCAGCCGCGTGAGATACGCCAGCGATGAATAGCCGGTGCCAAAGTCATCCACCGAAAAGCGCACGCCCTTGGTCTTGAGCATGCCGATCTTGGCGATGGTGTCGTCCACGTTGTCCAGCACCAGCGATTCGGTGAGTTCGAGCTTGAGCAGGTGCGGCTTGGCGCCCGTCTCGCGCAGCACCTCCACCACCCGGGCCACAAAGTCGCGCTGGCGGAACTGCCGCGCGCTCACGTTGACGGACACCTGCAGGTGCCGGTACCGCTCGTCCCCCTGCCAGGCCGCCAGCTGCTCGCAGGCCGTGCGCAGCACCCAGTGGCCCATGGGCACGATGAGTTCGCTTTCTTCGGCCACGCCTATGAACTCGCCGGGCGCAACCAGCCCGCGCTCGGGGTGCTGCCACCGGATCAGGGCCTCGGCGCCCACCATGCGGCCATCCAGGTGGAACTGCGGCTGGTAGTGCAGCACAAACTGCCGCGCTGTGAGCGCCATCTGCAGGTCGGTCTCCAGCTGCGCGCGCATGCTGATGACGATCTGCATCTGGGGGTCAAAAAAGCACAGCGCGTTGCGCCCTTGCGATTTGACTTGGTACATGGCGATGTCCGCCTCTTTCAGCAGGTCCACCGACGACTGCAGGCTGCCGCCCATCAGCGTGGCGCCAATGCTGGGCGTGCTGTGGTGCGCGTTCCCCCCCAGCGTGTATGGCACGTTGAGTTTGCGCAGGATCTTCTCACCCACCCGGCGCGCCTGGGCGGCGGCCTCATCACGGTGCACCGACAGGTCGCTGAGCATGACCACAAATTCGTCGCCCCCCAGGCGCGCCACCGTGTCCTCGCGCCGCACGCAGGTCTTCAGGCGCTGAGCCACCTGGCGCAACAGCATGTCGCCCACCTCATGGCCCCGCGTGTCGTTCAGGGTCTTGAAGTGGTCCAGGTCCAGGAACAACAAGGCGCCGTACTGCCCGCTGCGCACGCTGGCGGCAATGGCTTGCTGCATGCGGTCCATCAACAGACGGCGGTTGGGCAGGTTGGTCAGCGGGTCGTAAAAGGCCAGGCTCTCGATCTCCGTGCTGGCCTTGCGCAGCGCAGTCACGTCGTGGTAGCTGATCACGAGGCCGCCATCGGGCGTGGCGCGTTCGGTGATCTGGATGGTGCTGCCATTGGCGTACGACTGTTCCCGCGGCTCGGGCTGGTGCTTTTGCCGCTCCAGGCGCTGGCTCACCCACCGCTTGCGCTCATCGTCGGACAGGCGGGGCACATGGTGCTCCACCGTGGCCTCCAGCACCGTTCGGAACGGAATGAGGGGCGTGATCACGCCCTGCAGCCACGGGAGAATCGTCTCCAGCTGGCGGTTCCACTGCACCACCCGATGCTGGCTGTCCAATAGCAAGAAGCCGCTCACCATGGACTCCAGCGCCTGGTCCAGCGTGGCCTTGGACTGCGCGATGGCCAGGCGGGCCTGGGACATCCGGTCCACGTAGCGCAGCGCCAGCACCCCCGCTGCAAAGATCATGGCGATGAACAGCGCGGTGGTCAGTGCAATGGCATCGCGCTGGTCGCGCCAGCCGGCGAGTGCCGCATCCAGCGGAATGCTGGCCGCGATGCGCAAGTCCTGGTACAGGATGGGCCGGAACACCACCAGCGATGGCTCGCCGGTCAATCGCGCAGGGGCCTGCCAGGCCATTCCCCGGTCGACCAAATCTCCGATGGGCGGCGTGAGGGTGGGCGCGGTCACGTCTTCGCGGTTGGGCACGCTCAGCAGCAGTTGCCCGGTGGCGCGCTCCAGCGTGACCTGCAGACCGCTGATGTCCACGCCCTGTACCAGCACCGAGCTCAGGGCCGACACCGGCAGCTCGGCCACGGCCACCACCCGCGAGCTGTCCGCCATGCGCAGGTGGCGAGCGAAGTACAACACTTTCTCGGAACTGGCAAAGCTCACCACCGGCGCGCTGACCATCAGGGTGGATACAGGTTGCTCCAGCACGCTCTCCAGAAAACCGGCCGGCAGTTGCACCAACAGGCTGGCGCCTGCGGGGTCGGACGACGCCAACGCCTTGCCCGTGCTGTCGAGCACCGCCACGTAGCGCACCATGAGGTTCTGCCGCGCCGACCCCCGCAGCCGCTGGCTGGCCGTATCGGCATCCAGCCACTTGGGCATGGCATTGGACAGTCCCAGCAGCTCGTCCATGCTGGCCAGCAGCACGTCCACGGCCAGCAGCGAGCGGTTGAGTGCCGCCTCTGCGCCCGCCACGAAGCGGGTGGCCTGGGCCTCGCTATCGGCCAGCGCGGCCTGGCGGGCATTCCACGCCAGGGTACCGGCCACCGCCACCACGGCCGCCACAAACACTGCAGCGCCCGCCCAGACATAGGCCTTGATGCGCGAAGGTGCGGCGGACTCTGTCATTTCGCAGGCGCTGCCTGCAGCCCACGCACTGGCCCGATAGTCTGGTTCCAGACCTGCGCGCAGCGAGCGCCGCAACGCTGCACCCAGCGCGGCAACACGGTGGATTCAAGGATCTCCTGGCGGCTGCGCTCATCCTGGGGCGACACGGGCACCACCACCATGCTGCCCTTGGTGCCAGCGTTGCAGGTGGGGGCACCCCGGTTGCAAGCCAGTCCGTCGGCAGTTTCACGCTCGGACTCGGCCCAGATGGCGGCTTCCAGGCGGGGCAGTTCGCGCTTGAGCAGCGTGCGCAGGTCGGGCGGCAGCGCCGCCCAGGCGGCCTGGTTGGCACCAAACACGGCAAGCCCCCAGGTCACCGGCAGGGTGTGCACGTGGGTGGTGAGTGCCGGCAGGCCAAGCATGTTGCCCGACATGGTGCCGGTGATGGCGCATTCGGTATTGCCCGCGGTCAAGCTCGGCACGATCTGCGAAAAACTGGTCAGCACGGGCACCCCGCCCAAGGCGCCCACAAAGTCGGCCTGGCTGGCCGACGACACACGCACGCGGCGGCCAGTGAGTTCGGCCAAGGTACGCAGTGGCTTCTTGCAGAACACCACCTGCGCCGGGTACACGTAGATGGCGAGTGCCTCGACACCATGCTGCTCACGCAACGCCTTTTCGAGGTAGGGGCGAAACGCCGCCAGCGTAGTCTTGAGCGTGGCAAGGTCGGGGTTCAGTCCGGCCAGGTCAGGCGCTGTGTATTCGGGGTATTGCGCGGTGAACGAACTCATCAGGGTGGTGCCAAAAGGAACCACGCCCAGCTGCAGCAAACGCAGCATCTCGGCCCCAGGCACGCCGGCCCGGTCAAAGGGCACGATCTCTGCCTGGAAGCGCCCAGCGCTCAGGCGAGAAAGCTCTTTGGTCCAGAAGGGCTCTTCCTGCCGGACGTACTGGCTGATACCGGCCAGACCGCCCACGATGCGCAACCGGTACGGAGCTGCCGCTGCAGTGCCCGCACCCGCCGCGCTGGCCGCATCGGCGGCCTGCACAGCTGCCCCAACGCACAGCGCCAGACACAGCAGGGTGCAGTGGCGTTTCAGGCGCGGCAGAAAGGGAATGTGGACAGATTGCATGGCGGCGGACAGTGGCAGGCGCTGGCCCGCAGTATTCCACCAATTATTCAGCGCTCCGGTAAAGCTGTCGGCAAAACACCACGCCAGCTTCCGTTCTGCGGGAGCACTGCGCCACACAGCCCACCAGCCGGACCTCATCGGGCCCGGCCTGCGTCAGAACGTACCCGGGTAGGCACCACCGTCGGCCAGCACGTTCTGTCCCGTCATGTAGCCCGCGTGCACGCTGCACAGGAAGGCGCAAATGGCACCAAACTCTTCGGCAGAGCCATACCGCCCTGCCGGGATCTGCGCCTGCTGCGCGGAGCGCACATCCTGGACGCTCTTGCCCGCCTTGCTGGCGGCTGCCGTGACGGTGGCTGCGAGCCGGTCGGTGTCGAACTTACCAGGCAGCAGGTTGTTGATGGTCACCCCACTCGCTGCGATCTTGCTGCGCGACACACCCGCCACAAACCCCGTGAGACCACTGCGCGCGCCGTTGGACAGGCCCAGGATGTCGATGGGCGCCTTCACGGCGCTGGAAGTGATGTTGACGATGCGGCCAAACCCGCGTTCAGCCATGCCATCCACCGTGGCCTGGATCAGTTCGATAGGGGTCAGCATATTGGCGTCCACAGCCTTGATCCAGGCGTCGCGGTTCCAGTCGCGGAAGTCGCCGGTGGGTGGGCCGCCTGCGTTGGTGACCACGATGTCGAAGTCACGGCCCGGTCCTCCGGCCGCCGAGAACACCGCCGCACGCCCTTCGGGCGTGGTGATGTCGGCCGCCACAGCCAGCACCTGAGGTGATGCACCCTTTTGGCCGCTGGCGCTAGTCTTGTTTGCACTTTCAGCTATCAAACGAGTAGCAGCCTGTTCGAGCGCCTCGGCACTGCGGGCGTTGATGACCACATTGACACCCTCGCGCACCAAAGCCTGCGCGCAGCCATAGCCCAGCCCCTTGCTCGCGCCACACACCAGCGCCCATTTGCCTGCAATACCCAAATCCATAACAATCTCCTGGTTGCACACTGATACAAGTGCCCTTTGTTAAATCATAGTTGGAGAGCATCACCATGAACCGGCCGCACTGGAAAGCCCTGGCGCCTTGGCTGGCATCGGCCGCGATGGCCCTCTTGCCACTGCTCTGCACCACAGTGCATGCGCAGGAGGCTGCCGTGGTCAAACGCGCCACCCAGCTGCGCGACAGCCCCGCAGAAAGCGGCGCCAGCGTGGCACCGCTGGAGGCCAACTCAGTAGTCACGCGTAGCAGTGAGCGCAAGGGGCCCTGGACCAAGGTCAGCACAGCACAAGGCGCTACGGGCTGGGTCCATATGTTTGACCTGGGCCCCCAGTCAGGCGCTGCACCGGCCACTGGTAATGCCGCAACGAGCGGAATGCGAGGCCTTGGCAGCTTGTTCGGCGGAAACAGCGGCGGCACCACGACAGCCACCTCCACCGTGGGCATCCGGGGTCTGGGAGCCGAAGACATCGCCAAGGCGCAACCCAACCCGGCAGCCGTGACCCAGGCCGAGGGGCTGCGGGTCAACGCCGACCAAGCCCGCCAGTTCGCCAGCAATGCGTCGCTGCAGCCACGCAACGTGGCACCCCTGGCGGAGCCGCCCCGGCCCTCCTCCAGCAGCGGATCGGGGGCGACAGGCTCGTCCAACAATCCGTCCGACCCCAATTTCAGCCCCAACTGAGCGAGAGCTGCCATGCGTCTGCCCCCATCCCTCTCCCGCACCCGATTGCTCGCGGCGGCGTGTACCGCCCTGGCCCTGACCCTGCTCCCCAGCCAGGGGCAGAGCCAGGGGGTCATGAATCTGCTCAACGCCCTGGGTGGTGGCAGCTCCACCAGCAAC
Source organism: Acidovorax sp. GW460-11-11-14-LB4 (assembly GCF_059423685.1). NCBI lineage: Bacteria > Pseudomonadati > Pseudomonadota > Betaproteobacteria > Burkholderiales > Comamonadaceae > Acidovorax > Acidovorax sp. GW460-11-11-14-LB4. The sequence continues at coordinate 7,873 of NZ_JBWKYJ010000088.1, forward strand.
ACCGGCGGAGGCCTGCTGGGCGCCATCACCGGTGGAGGCAGCCCCGCAGGCCAGGGGGATGACCTCATCAGCATGCTCACCCGTTCGGTTGAGAGCATCGACGAGCCCCGCGAGATCGAAATCGGCCGCCAACTCTCGGCCGTGCTGCTGGGCAGCAAACCCCTGCACCCGGACATGGCACTGCAGCGGTATGTGAATCAGCTCGGGCGCTGGATCAGCCTGCAATCGCCCCGCCCCAACCTGCCGTGGACCTTTGTGGTGCTGGACGACTCGGGGTACAACGCCTTTGCGGCCCCGGGGGGGTATGTGTTCTTGACCAAGGGCCTGATCGACCGCTGCGCCGACGAGGCCGAGCTGGCTGGCATCCTCGCCCACGAAATCACCCACGTCACCGCCAAACACCACCTGCTGGCCATTCGCAAGACGGCACAGTCGGGCATGCTGACCCAGTTGGTGGCTTCGCAGATCAAGACCAACGCCGTGGGCAACGTGGTGGCCTCGCAATTTTTGGCACTGGGGCGCAACCTGTACGCACGCGGCCTGGACCAGACCGATGAGTACGATGCCGACCGCACTGGCGTGGCACTGGCCACCCGCGCGGGGTTTGATCCCTATGGACTGGTGTCGGTGCTGCAGCACCTGCGCACCGCCACGCCTGACAACCCGGCCTTCACGCTGGCACTGGCCACGCACCCGCCTGCACAGGCGCGCCTGGAGCAACTGGAGCTGGCCATGGGCAAGAACCTCGATGGATTCACCGGCACGGCCCCCGTGACGGTGGCCCAGCGCATGAATCCCAAAGCGGCACCCGCAGCAGCAGCGGTGCCGTCGCCTGCAGCACCGGCCGAGGCTCCAGCCCGCAGCAAGGCAGCTCCCAAAAAGAAGACGTCATAAAAGCAAGCAGGGCGGCCCTTGTCACGGCGCCCCAAAGGGCTGCGGGATGTGGGCTGTCAGGCCCTGCGCGCCATGCGGGTAAAAATGAAGATACCCGCGACCACAAGCACCGTCCCGGCAGCGACCCACACCGTGAACGGTTCGCCCAGAATCCACACGCCCATGAGGATGGTGGACAACGGGCCCACCATGCCCGTCTGCGCGGCCATGCCTGCGCCGATGCGCTCAATGGCCATCATCACCATCAGCACGGGCGCGGCCGTGCACAAGGTGGCGTTGAGTACCGACAGCCAGATCACCTCAGGCGCAACGACTGCCGCACTCAGCGGCCGCAGCACCACAAACTGCAACAGGCAGCACAGGCAAGCCACGGTCGTGGCAAGCCCCACCAACCGCAGCGCGCCCAGGCGCTGCACCATCTCGCCGCTGTAAACCAGATAGATGGCATAGCTGACTGCGCTCAGGAACACCAGCAAGGTGCCCCAGGCAGCATTGGCACCCTGCAGGTTGGCCTCGTGGCCAAACACCAGAACCACGCCGCTGTAGCTCACCAGCATGCCTGCCGCCTGGGCCCAGCGGATACCACGCCCGTACAACACCCAGCCCAGCAACACGACCAGCGTGGGGTTGAGGTACAGGATGAGGCGCTCCAGGCTGGCACTGATGTAGGCAAGCCCTGCAAAGTCGAGAAAACTCGCCAGATAGTAGCCGGTGACACCCAGGCCCAGCACGCCCAGCCAGTCCTTGCGGGTGAGCGGCGGTTTGCCCCGGCTGGCCCACCAGGCCATCACGGCAAAGATGGGCAGCGCAAATAGCATGCGGTACATGATGAGCGTGACCGCATCCACCCCATGGCGGTAGGCCAGCTTGACGATGATGGCCTTGCCGCTGAAGGCGATGGAGCCCAGGAACGCCAGCACAAGGCCGGAGGCAATGCTCTTCTTTTCAGTGGTCACGGGTACGAAGGGACGCAAAGCGCCTGCTGAAGTATCTGCCGGACAGTGGTCGCCGGAGCGTTGCGCCCAGTGTGACACGGCAAGGCTGGTGCAGGCCATCGAACCTCTGCGCGGGCGCCCCCTTCATCAACGATGGCTGACAAGCCAAAGTGCACCCCGTGCCGCTCGACAGATCGGTGGGCCAACCGCCTTAGCGGTGTTTGTGGAACACCCGCTGGTGCAGCCGCCGCAGTGACCACCACACCCCTGCCGCCACCACCGGAATCGCGAGGGCTGCCGTAGTCTCCGGCGACAACGGCCAGCCCAGTTTTTGCGCGCCCTTGGCCAGATAGCTGACGAGCCCGACGATGTAATAGGTAATGGCCGCCACAGACAACCCCTCCACGGTGGACTGCATCTGCAACTGCAGATCCTGCCGGTGGTTCATGGTGGTCAGCAGCGCCTGGCTGCTTTGCTGCTGTTCGATCTCTACCCGGGTGCGCAGCAGGTTGCTCATGCGCGATACGCGCTGCGACAGCGCATCCTGCCGACGGGTTGCCCACTCACAGGTACTCCGAGCGGGGGTCAGGCGCCGGTCCATGAACTCCCGGATGGTCTGCATGCCCGCCAGGCGGGACTCGGCAATGTCCTGGATACGGCGGTCCAGCAATTCAAAGTAGGCACTGCTGGCCGAGAAGCGCGAGTGCGTGGCTGCGTACTGACTTTCCACCTGCCCGGCCAGGCGCGTCAGCCGGTCGAGCAAGGCGGGCTCGTCATCACGGTTGGCCGTGCGGATGGCTTCAGCCAGCGCCGCCAGTTCGCGCTCAGCAAAGGCCAGCACGCTGGCAGCCTCGCGAGCGGCAGGCAGGCCGAGCAAGGCAGCCATGCGGTAGGTCTCGATTTCCAGCAGGCGCTGCACCAAACGCCCCAGGCGCCGTGGTGTCATGCCCCCTGCGAGCAGCACCATGCGCGAAAAGCCGTCGGCGTGGATCGCAAAGTCGGTGTACACCTCACCATGCCCGTCGGCCACGGTGGAGGCTACCAATGTGTCTTCGTGCAGAACATGCTTGACCAGGGAGCCCGATCCAAAGGTGTGTGTGGGCAGCACCCACAGGTTCAGGCTGCACAGGCACTGCCCGGGCAAAGCTGCAAGCCAGTCGTGCGGAACGGAATCCACGGCACTGACCGGCTCCCGCTCTCCAAAAGCCTCCACCGGCGCCGGGACCATGAAGGTCCAGGTGACGAATTCGGTGTGCATCTCCCAGCGCATCCGAAAAGCGCCCAAGTCCATCCGCAAGTGGGTGGTCTGGGCGTCGGGAAGCGCCATGTGGTGGTCCCGCAGGAGCGCGGCCACATGGGCCCGGCTGGCCTCGCGCCCTGCCGCATCGGCCAGCATCACGATGTGGGCGATGGCCAGCGGGGCATTCATCGCCTCGGGCGGGCGGGCGTGGATTTCGTTGTGCAGCATCGCCCGGTGCGGGTGCTGCGTGGGATGAAACGGTGTGGACATGCGGACCTCTGCCCGCAATTGTGTACTGGTGACAGCCGTACCACGTGGACGCCACTGCCCAAAAAACAACGGCACCCGAAGGTGCCGTTGATCAGGATGAGAAAAGAATCGGAACCGATCAGTCTTCCACAAACGCTTCTTCGCGCTTATTCTTGACTGAAGGCAGCAGCACGATGATGAGCAGCAGTGCCGCAGCCGCCAACAGGCCAGCCGACAGCGGACGCGTCACAAACACGCTCCAGTCACCACGCGACAGCAGCAGCGCACGGCGCAGGTTCTCTTCCATCATGGGGCCCAGAATGAAGCCCAGCAGCAAAGGTGCAGGCTCGGTGCCCAACTTGTGAAAGATGTAGCCAATCAGACCGAACGCACCCACCATCCAGATGTCGAAGGTGTTGTTGTTGGTGGAGTACACACCCACCGCGCAGAACAGCACGATGGACGGATACAGCCAGCGGTAAGGCACGGTCAGCAGCTTGATCCAAATGCCGATCAGCGGCAGGTTCAGGATCACCAGCATGGCGTTACCGATCCACATCGACGCGATCAGGCCCCAGAACAGTTCGGGGTTGCTCGTCATCACCTGGGGACCAGGCTGGATGTTGTGGATGGTCATGGCACCCACCATCAGCGCCATCACGGCATTCGGCGGGATACCCAGCGTCAGCAGAGGGATAAACGAGGTTTGCGAACCTGCGTTGTTGGCCGACTCAGGGGCCGCTACACCGCGGATGTTGCCTTGTCCGAAGGGCACTTCGCCAGGACGCAGCTTGGTCTTCTTTTCCACCGTATAGGCAGCAAAAGCGGCCAGCAAGGCACCACCACCGGGCAAGATGCCCAGAGCAGAACCCAGCGCTGTGCCCCGCAGCACAGCGGGGATCATGTTCTTGAAGTCTTCCTTGGTGGGGAACAGACCTTCCACCTTGGCAGTGAACACCTCACGCTCATCATCGGGGCGCGAGAGGTTGGCGATGATTTCACCGTAACCGAACACACCCATGGCGATGGTCACAAAACCGATGCCGTCGGTCAGTTCAGGGATATCGAAGCTGAAGCGCGCCACACCCGAGTTCACGTCGGTCCCCACCAGGCCCATCAGCAGGCCCAGCACGATCATGGCCACCGCCTTGAGCAACGAACCCGAGGCCAACACCACGGCACCGATCAGGCCCAAGGTCATCAGCGAGAAGTATTCGGCAGGGCCGAACTTGAACGCGACTTCGGTCAGCGGAGGCGCAAAGGCCGCCAGGATCAGCGTGCCCACGCAGCCCGCAAAGAACGAACCCAGGCCCGCAGCCGCCAGCGCCGGCCCCGCTCGCCCCTTGCGCGCCATCTGGTAACCGTCAATCACGGTCACCACCGACGAGGACTCGCCCGGCAGGTTCACCAGAATGGCGGTGGTGGAACCACCGTACTGGGCACCGTAGTAAATACCAGCCAGCATGATCAGCGCCGCCACCGGGGGCAGCGCATAGGTGGCGGGCAGCAACATGGCGATGGTCGCCACCGGGCCAATGCCTGGCAACACGCCAATGAGCGTGCCGAGCAAACAGCCCACAAAACAGTAAATCAGGTTCTGGAAGGTGAAAGCAACACCAAAACCCAACGACAAGTTGTTAATAAGATCCATGGTCGGTGCTCCTGCTTAACCTGCGATGAAACTCGGCCACACAGGAAACTGCAGCTTGAGCGCCCACACAAAAGCCACATAGCTGCCAATGGCCAGCACGGTGGCGAGAACAAATACGGCCTTGGCATTGAACTCATTGCCAGCCAGGCTGGAGATGAAGGTCAGTGCATAGATGCCCACGATGAGCCCCATGGCTGGAATGCCCAGGCTGGGCAAGCCGCCCAGCAGAATGCCGAAGGCAAAGTTGGCGGCCAGGATGAAGAACAGCGGCTTCCAGGCCCATTTGCCGATCTTGTCGCCATCGGCGGTTTCCACGGTCAGCGCCTTGAAGGTGATCACGCTGCCGATGAGGGCCAGCAAGATACCCAGCAACAACGGGAAGTAGCCAGGGCCCATGCGCGCGCCCGTGCCCACGTTGTAAGTGGTGGCACCCCACGCAAATGCGACCCCAACGCCCATGAACATGAGCCCGGACGCAAAGTCTTTATTACTCTTGATTTTCACGAATTGTCTCCTTGACGGAATTCTCGACTGCGCGATTGTGCTGGCAAGGAGGGGGCGGCGCGATGTGGATTCCACCTACATCCGGTAACGACTGGCAGGCATGCACCACCGGGCGAGTCGCCCAGGAGACTGTCTCGAAAACCACTCTGGAAGACGGCTGGCCGACCGCAGAGGAATGACCGCCCCTCCCCTTCGCTCACTCCAGAGGCGGTGTCGCCGCAACCACCTCTTCCATGGTGGTCAGCCCCTCAGCCACGCGCAGCGCACCCGCCAAGCGCAAGGGACGCATGCCGTCTTGCACGGCCTGGCGGCGCAGTACGTCAATGGAAGGCGCCTGGGTGATTTTGTCCTTGAGCGCCTCGCTGACGGTGAGCAATTCATAGAGCCCCATGCGGCCCCTGAAACCGCCCATGCGGCAATCCACGCAGCCGACCGGCTTGTACGGGTGGTAGCTACCACTGATCTTCCAGGGCTTGACCACCTCGGTCAGGGCTTCGCGGCTCGCGGCCTCATCCTTTTGTTTGCAGTGCTTGCACAGCGTGCGCACCAGCCGTTGGGCCAGCACGCCCAGCAAGGTGGCATTGATGAGGTACGACGGAACACCCAGCTCCATCATGCGGGTGATGGCGCTGGGGGCATCGTTGGTGTGCAGGGTAGAGAACACCAGGTGGCCTGTCAGCGCCGCCTGGATGGCCATCTCGGCGGTCTCCAGGTCGCGGATCTCACCCACCATGATGATGTCAGGGTCCTGCCGCATCAGGGCGCGCAGGCCTTCGGCAAAGTTGAAGTCGAGCTGCGGCTGCACCTGGGTTTGGTTAAAGCTGGGCTCGATCATTTCGATCGGGTCTTCCACCGTGCTCACGTTGACCTCTTCGGTGGCCACGCGCTTCAGGGTGGAGTACAGCGTGGTGGTCTTGCCCGAACCCGTGGGGCCGGTCACCAGGATGATGCCGTGCGGCCGCTTGACCAACGCCTCCCAGCGCTGCGCGTCGTGCTGCGCAAAGCCCAGGGCATCAAGGTCCTTGACCGCGTTGTCCGGGTCAAAAATGCGCATGACCATCTTTTCGCCAAACGCAGTGGGCAAGGTGGACAGGCGCATTTCCACCTCTTCGCCCCGCTGGTTGCGGGTCTTGATGCGGCCGTCCTGTGGGCGGCGTTTTTCCACCACATCGATGCGACCCAGCAACTTAACGCGCGCCACCATCGCGTTGTGCACGCCCATGGGCATCTGGTAGACCGGGTGCAGCACACCGTCGATACGAAAACGGATCACGCCCTGGTCGCGGCGCGGCTCCAGGTGAATGTCGCTCGCGCGCTGGTCAAACGCGTACTGCCAGAGCCAGTCCACCACCTTGACCACGCCCTGGTCGTTGGCATCGAGCTGCTTGTTGCTCTTGCCCAGCTCCACCAACTGCTCAAAGCTACTGCCACCCGAGTTGCCGCCAGCCTTCTGCGCGGCGCGCACCGACTTGGCCAGCGCAAAAAATTCAGCCGTGAAGCGGTGGATGTCTTGGGGGTTCGCCACCACCCGACGCACCGAGCGGCGCGACTGGCGCTCCACCTCGGCCACCCAGTCATCGATGAAAGGCTCGGCCGTGGCCACCACCACTTCTTTGCTGGTCACCTGCACGGGCAGCACCTTGTGGCGTTCCGCATAAGTGGCGCTCATGGTGTCTGCTACGCGCCCCACATCCACCTTGAGGGGGTCGATGCGCAGGTAGGCGAGGCCCGCACGTTGCGCCAGATACTCGGACAGCGCCTCGATGTCGAGCGGCTTGCTGTCGCTGGCGCGCTCCATGGCCACACTGGCAAGGCGTACTAGGGCATGCTGGGAGCTCTCAGCCTGCGAACAGCGGGCGATGGTGCGTTGCGCTTCCTCGCGCGAGATCACCTTGTCATCGCTGAGCCACTGCACCATGCGGCGCCAGTCCACCGGGCCAATGTGTGAAGCCGACTTCAGCCGGTCAGGGGTCACGACAGGAGCATTCATTGCAAGATTCCTCTCAGGGGTTCACAGGCTTGAACACCCGCAGCCATTTGGTGGTGGGCAGGTCCCACCGCGCCTGAATCGCCTCGGCCCGCTCGGCCAGTTCCGCGCGCTTGGGCCGCGTGGGGGTGCGCTGGGCCAGCACCACCGTGTTGCCTTCACGCGTGGGCTTGAACGCCCACAGCGCATCGCTGCCAAACGCCTGGGACATGCTCTGCAGGCTGCGGTCAAAGCTCGACGCGCGGCCGAACAGATTCACAGTCATGCAGCCGGTCTCCGTGAGCAGTGCGCGGCAGTCGGCATAAAAATCGGGGCTATCGAGCACGGGGGCCGCAGCCTCGTGGTCATACAGGTCCACAGCCAGCGCATCCACCGTGCCCAGCCACATGGGGTTCTGGATCTCCTTGGACGCATCGGCCAGCACCACGCGCAGCTTGGGGCCGTCGGGCGGCAGCTTGAACCACTGGCGGCACACGGCCAGCACCTGCGGGTTCAGCTCGATGGCGGTGGTGCAGATGCGCAGCTTTTTGTGGCAGAACTTGGTGATGGCACCCGCCCCCAGCCCCAGCTGCATGGCATGGCCCTTGGAGACCTGCGCCAGGTCGGCAAACAGTAGCCAGGCCATCATGCGCTGCACGTACTCCAGCTCCAGGGCGAAGGGCTCGTCGATCCGCATGGAGCCCTGGATCCAGGGTGTGCCCAGGTGCAGGTGGCGCACTTCGCCGTCGTCAGACACGCTGACTTCGGGCAGTTCACGCAAGGTTTCTTTTTTACGGGCCATTCACAGCAATCCGTGCCGGGCCATCACATCGGCCCAAGCGGTCAATTTACGTTCAAAACTCCAGGAGGCGTTGGCCGGGCTGGTCGATGGCAGCCGCACGGCCTCGATGGCACGTGCGCCTGACGTGCCCACATCATGCGGCAAGAGCGTCGGCTGCCCAGCAGCTCCCAGCGCGGCAAGCGCCGCCGGCGCGTGCCGAAAACTCTCCGCACCGTTGTGCGCCAGCGCGGCCAGCCGGGGGCACACGCTGCGCAGCGCCGCAAAGTCGTTGAGCCGGGCGTTACGGATACTGGTGTCCAGGCTGCCCTCGCGCTCGCAGCTCTGGTACACGTCCCACAGGCCCAAGCCGCGATCCAGCAGCCAGGCGCAGCGGTCTGCATACCCATCCGGCCCCGCCGGGGGCAAGGGATGCTGGGGCCACAAGGCCTGCAGGATCTTCCAGAAGTGGTTCTGGGGGTGCGCGTAGTACTGGCGGGCTTGCAATGACGCAGCCCCGGGAAAACTGCCCAGCACCAGCACCACGGTGCACACACCTGCCACCGGCGGAAGGCCCAGCCAGCGCGCGGACGGTCCGGAGGCGTCAGGCGTGGAGGCCAGCGACGGGTCGGCTGCAACAGGGGCTGGAAGCATGGGGCAATTTTGGCCCCAAAGGGCCGTCAGCCACGTCTGGCAGCACAAAAAAGATAGCTGTCGGCCCTTTGCCACAGGGCGTCAAACTCCCCAATTTCTCCCATTTGATCGTCCCTGCCGGTCTCTCTATCCTCCTACGATGGCCGCCCGTCTGCCAGCAGCCTTTCCAGCCGGGGCAACGCGGCCAAGGCATTGGCCCAGGTGCTGCCGGCCAGCGCCTGCACAGGCTGGCCGCGCAGCTGGGCCACCACCGCCGCAATGCCAGGCAGCTCTGCCGGGCTGTTGCGGCCCTGAGCCTGTCCTGCGGCGCGCTCTGCGGCGGTGGTGTACAGCCAGTGGGGCGGAATGTCAGGCGCGTCGGTCTCCAGCACCAGGGCATCGCCGGGCAGCTCGGTGGCCAGACGGCGCAGCTGCAGGGCACGGTCATAGGTCACCGCACCGCCAAATCCCAGCTTGAAGCCCAGGCCGATGAACGCCTGCGCCTGCTGCAGGCTGCCGTTGAAGGCATGCGCAATGCCGCCGCGCACCGGCAAATCCCGCAGGCCCTTGAGCAGCTTGTCGGCGGAACGGCGCACATGCAGGATCACCGGCAGGTCAAACCGCCGGGCCAGCTGCAGCTGCGCGCGGTAGAACCACTCCTGGCGCACCGGGTCGAGGCCCGGCACAAAATAATCGAGGCCGATCTCGCCAATCGCCACCAGGCGCGGGTCGGCGTGGTGCTGCTCCAGGTACCCGGCCAGATGCTGCAGGTCCTCCTCCTCGGCGCGCCCTGTGTAGAGGGGATGAATGCCCAGCGCATAGCTGTCCCCATGCTGGTGCGCCAGCGCCCGCACGGTGTCCCAGTTGCTGCGCTCCACGGCCGGAATCACGCAATGGCAAACGCCTTGCGTCGCAGCCTGTGCACGGACCGCACTGCGGTCGGCATCGAACTCGGGGGCGTCGAGGTGGCAGTGGGTATCGATCCAGGCGGTCATGCGCCGATCATGCCCGATGCAGCCTGCAAAGGCTGCGTTCGCGGGGGACGGTGGGCCCATGTAGCCCTGCATGTGCATTTGCCCGCAAACCGTGCTACTGTCATTTGCGTGCGCCAGGCCCTGGCGTGTACGAGCAAAGGTGACAGGATGCCCCGGCCCGCCCTCTACAGCAGCTC
>NZ_JBWKYJ010000089.1:0-17615 GCF_059423685.1 Acidovorax sp. GW460-11-11-14-LB4
AAGTGGGGGAGGGCAGCGCCGTCATGGTGGGGTGGTAGGGCTGGCGTCACACTGATTTTAATCACAGTGTCTGGGAGGGACTGTTTTTTGGACAAGGGTAGAACAGGGTTGCAGAGGAGTTGGGGGTGTGATCGGCACCTGGCGCAATATGGGTGGGTGCTAACAGCTATTGAAATGTGAGCATTCCCTCGTTGCCATTCCGAGGGAGAAGCAATGAGTCACCAGGGGCCTGAATGAGGACGCTCCTGCCCGCCATTGGGCTAACAACCGGAAGTTGTTGTCGCGTGGCCGTCTATGCCGCAGGAAAATTGGAAGCGGTTGCGAGAGGCTGCAGCGCAGGGTTTGCAGCCGGTCAGTGTTCTGACGCTGATAGCAGGCTACCGGGCAACTGCAATCCTTATTCCATACCCTACCAACGTCCTCTGCTCACCGGCTCCCAACCTGCTGTCGCGCTGTCATCAGCGCATTGCCCAGCGCGCTCACGCTGGGTAGTTCGCTGCCTGCCGGGGTCATGCAAACGAGCAGCTTTCTCCGAGACCAAGCATCAGATAGTCCTAGGATCTGGGTGCCTGACGTGGCAAAGCGCGCAGCCGCGCTCTCGGACATGACGGCCACTCCCACGCCTTCGGCTACCAATTGCGCGACAGCGTCAAATCCGCCCAGACGCACCCGATGGCGCGGGACCCGGCCACTGCGACTGGCCTGTGCTGCCAGAAAGCGGCTGAGTCCACTCTCCCGGGCCAAACCCACAAAGGGATGCTCTAGCAATTCGCCATACGCCACGGAGCGGCGGCGGCCCAAAGACCAGCGCTTTGGCAAGAGTGCCACCAGACGGTCATCGACCCATGGCTGCACAAGCAGCCCAGTGGTGTCCACGTAATCGGCGACGATGCCCAGGTCGGCGGTGCCACGGCGCAATGCCTCTACGACCGCCTCGCTCGAAAGCTCTTGCACGTCCACATCAAGATCAGGGGTCTTCACCAAGAATTGGCCAATCGTGCGCGGAAGGCTCTCGGACATGGCGGCTGTGTTGCACAGCAGCCGAACGGTCCCGCGCAATCCATGACCAAAGCTCGCCATCTCTACATGCAGCGATTCGAGCTCAGCCAGCACGCGGTTGGCATGGCGCAGCAGAGCGCGTCCCGCATCGGTGGGTATTGCGCCCGATTTGGACCGCTCCAACAACCGCGAACCGGTCGCGTCTTCAAGACCTTTGAGGCGAGCGCTGGCCGCAGCCAACGACAGATTCACGGACGAAGCAGCGGCAGTGATGGTTCCATGCTCCATCACGGCGGCAAAGAGGTGCAGGTCAAACGGATCAACGCGGTAATCCGTGGTGCGGCGCTTAGGGGTACTCATGACCGCCATCCTACGGAATACGCGAAGGATCTGTTCACTGCTATCCGATGGACAGCACTTGGGCCATGCACACACCATAGGGCATGGACATATTGCAGCTCTTGATGGTGGTCGTTGTTTTCGTTCTGGCCGGTGGTGTGAAGGGCGTCACCGGCATGGGGCTGCCTACAGTAGCCGTGAGCTTGCTCGGGCTGTGGATGCCCCCTGTGCAAGCCGCCGCACTGTTGGTCATACCCTCGCTGGCAACCAATATCGCGCAATGCCGTGGCCCTCACCTGCGCTCGCTGGTATCCCGGCTGTGGCCCGGTTGGCTGGCAATCGCGATCGTGACTGTGAGCGCGCCCGGTCTGGGGGACGCCGTTTCCGCACAAACGACCAAGGGCTGGCTGGGCGTGATTCTCATGGCCTATGGCATCTGGGGCTTGTGGCGACCTCAGCTGCCCGATCTTTCACTCACCAGCAAATGGCTCAGCCTGCCGACAGGCGCGGCCACCGGGTTCGTGACGGCACTCACGGCCGTCTTCGTATTGCCCTGGGTTCCCTACTTGCAGACGCTGCGGCTGGGCAAGGACGAGATGGTGCAAGCGCTGGGCCTTTCATTCACCGTGGCCACTCTGTCGCTCGCCGTGAAAGTGCAGATGTCCGCCCCTTTGGGGTTGATCTCGTCGTCTGTTGCTATTGCAGTCGGTGGAGCATTGATCGGCGCATTTTGCGGGCTCAAGCTTGGTGAGCTGCTACGTAGCCGCCTTGTCGGCCCCGTCTTCCAGAAGGCACTTTTTATGGTGTTCCTCGGATTGGGTGCTGCCAATCTGATCCAGGCACACTGACACAGTATGAGCGGACAAAAGGAGTTGCTTGAGGCTGCAGCCTTGTTAGAGCGGGCTTACCGGCTGGCACACGTGTTGCAAGGCGAAGGTTTGCTTGAAATCGGAAGCAGACAGTTTGTTGCAGACGAGCTTGTCGAGGTGCTTGATGAAGCTCGTGTGGCGTTTTTTGCAGCCTGTGATTTGCCCAAACCGCTCTGACTTTCTCTGAGCTGACAGAGTCATCCCCGTACCAGCAAGCGTTCGAAAGATGAAACTGGGCGACTGCTCCTGGCCTATTGATCTGGCGCAATCCATTCATGAGCCCCGTTCGAGCCGAGGCTGCCGAAGCCCTGGGCAAGCTGAGGTACAGCGCCATCGATACTCTGGAGTAAACCGCGCCGCATCAATAACAAGGCGCCCAACTCGCTTACCACTCCGCAAAGCTCCCATCCCGGTGCCGCCACACCGGGTTCCTCCACCGGTGCCCCTCCTGCGCCCGCTCGCGCACATAGTCTTCGTTCACCTCAATCCCTAGACCCGGCCCGGTGGGGATGGCGACCATCCCGTCCTGGTACGCAAACACCCCGGGGTTGGACACATAGTCCATCAGGTCGTTGGCCTGGTTGTAGTGGATGCCCAGGCTCTGCTCCTGGATGAAGGCGTTGTAGCAAACCGCATCCAGCTGCAGGTTGGCCGCCAGTGCAATCGGGCCCAGCGGGCAGTGCAGGGCCAGGGCTACGTCGTAGGCCTCGGCCATGCTGGCGATCTTGCGGGTTTCGGTGATGCCGCCTGCGTGCGAGGGGTCGGGCTGGATGATGTCCGCATAGCCGCCTTGCAGCACGCGCTTGAAGTCCCAGCGCGAGTACAGACGCTCGCCCAGGGCAATGGGGGTGGATGAGATGCGGGCGATCTCCTTCAGCGCCTCTTCATGTTCGCTCAGCACAGGCTCTTCGATGAACATGAGCTTGTAGGGCTCCAGCTCCTTGACCAGCACCTTGGCCATGGGCCTGTGCACGCGGCCGTGAAAGTCCACGCCAATGCCGACGTTCGGGCCCACGGCCTCGCGCACGGCGGCAACGTTTTGCAGGCAGCGCTCCACCTTGTCGTAGCTGTCCACGTACTGCACCTCTTCGGTGCCATTCATCTTCACGGCGGTAAAGCCGCGTGCCACGGCGGCCTGGGCGGCGGCGGCCGTTTCGCTGGGGCGGTCTCCGCCGATCCAGCTGTAGACCTTGATGTGGCTGCGCACATGGCCCCCCAGCAGCTCGGACACGGGCACGCCCAGCGCCTTGCCCTTGATGTCCCACAGCGCCTGGTCGATGCCGGCCAGCGCGCTCATGTGCACGCCGCCGCCCCGGTAAAAGCCGCCCCGGTACAGCACGGTCCAGTGGTCTTCGATGTGGCGTGGGTCTTTGCCAATGAGGTAGTCGGCCAGTTCATCGACCGCAGCGGCCACGGTGTGCGCGCGACCTTCCAGCACGGGCTCGCCCCAGCCGGTGATGCCTTCGTCGGTTTCTATTTTGAGGAAGCACCAGCGCGGCGGGACGATGAACGTGGTGAGTCGGGTGATCTTCATGGGGACGGGCAGTCGGTTCAGAAGTGCTGGGTTGTCTGGAACGAGTAAGGGGGCGGTTCAGGCCGTGGCGGGCGCGGTGCCAAAGGACGCCTGCCACGCCCGCGCAAACGCTGCAGCCTTGTGCGCCACCTCGGGGGCCTGGTCACCGGGCCGGTACAGGGCCGATCCCAGGCCAAAGCCGCTGGCGCCAGCGGCCGCATAGGGCGCGATGCTCTCGGGCACGATGCCGCCCACGGGCACCAGCGCCATGGGCGGCGTGATGACGGCGCGCCAGGCCTTGAGCACATGGGGCGGCAGCGCCTCGGCCGGAAAGAGCTTGAGCATGTTGGCGCCCGCCGCCAGCGCGGCATAGGCCTCGGTCAGCGTGGCCACGCCGGGCGCGCAGGCCATGCCGGCGGCGCGGGCGGCCCGGATCACATCGGGGTTGCTGTGGGGCATGACGATGATCTGCCCGCCGGCTGCCGCCACATCGGCCACGGCATCGATGGAGAGCACGGTGCCTGCGCCCACGAGGCAGTCGGCAGGCAGTGCATCGCGCAGCGCGCGGATGCTGGCCAGCGGCTCGGGGGAGTTGAGCGGCACTTCGATGATTCGAAACCCCGCGTCGTACAGCGCGTGGCCGATGGCCACCACCTCGTGCGGCTGCACGCCCCGCAGGATGGCGATGAGCCCGCAGCGCTGCAGGATGTGAAAAAGGGCTTTGTCGATGGGGTTCATGCAGCCAGACTCCCGGCGGTGAAGGGGTGTGAGGAGGAGGAGGGTGCGGGCGCAACGACCAGCCCTGCCGCCAGCGCGATCTGCCACAGCCCGGTGGCCGTGGCCTGCGTGGCGATGGCGGGGGCGGCAAAGCCACAGGTCTGCAGCGCTACGGCGTAGCGGCGGCACAGGTCGGGCTCGCCGCACAGCACCAGCGTTTGTGGTGTTGTTGGGGTTTGATCCTGTGCGCGTGCCAGGCTGGCCACCTCGTGCCCGATCAGCAGGCCCGAGAGGTAGTCCGCCTGCGCGGTAGGCGCCAGCGCGCCGGTCAGCCCCAGCGTGCGGGTGCTGAAGATGTGCGAGAGCAGTCCCAGCGCGGCATCGCTGCCCCGCGCCACCTCCAGCCCGCGCGCAAAGGCATCGTCGTCGGGTGCCGCTGCGGCCTGCATGGTCTTGCCCAGAATCGTGTGGCCGCGCAGTGCGGCAAACACCTCGCCGGTCATAAAGGTGTGGAACTGTTCGATGCGGCCCCGGCGTGCCAGCACCCATTTGCTGTGGGTGCCGGGCAGGCCGATGAGCACGGGCGCATCCGCAGGCAGCGCAAGGCCCGCCAGCACGCCCAGCACCTGGGTTTCTTCGCCGCGCATCACGTTGGGCAGCGCGCCCTGCTGCAACAGGCCCGGCACGATGTGCAGCGGCGGGCCGTCGCGCCGCGCCACCAGCGCCAGGCCCCGCGCCAATGCATCGAGCGAGGTGGGCGTCGACAGGTACTTGGCCTCGCGCCAGCCCTGGGCGCTACCCACCATGCCGCAGGCCAGCAGGGGCAGGCCGGGGGCGGCGGCCAGCCAGTCGCCGCAGGTGTCTTGCAGTGCGCATTCAAACGCGGCGCTGGGTTCGCCGTCTGCCACGCTTGCAGTGGCGGGGGGCAGGTTCATGATGCCCCAGGGGCGGTGCCGGGTCTCCAGCACCTCGCCATGTGCGCCCATGCGGAAGGCGCGCAATGCGCTGGTGCCCCAGTCCAGGGCAATCAGGCCCGCCTCGGCGGGCACCAGATAACGTGCAGGCACCATGGGTGTCCTGCTTAACGCGCCCAGCGCAGCACCAGCGGGTCCAGCCGCCGTGCGATGTCGATCAGGCCGCGCCGCACTTCGGGGTGCATGGCCGGGAAGGGGTGGCGGCCTGCCTCGCAGGCGATCACGCCGCCTTCCTTCATCAGCGCCTTGGCTGTGAGGATGCCGCCCTGGCGGTTCTCGTGGTTGATGAGCGGCAACCAGCGCTGGTAGAGCGCAAACGCCTGGTCCATGTCACCCTGGCGGTGCGCCTCGATGATGGGGCGAATGCCGTCGGGGAAGGCGCCACCCGTCATCGCGCCCGTGGCGCCCGCATCCAGGTCGGCCAGCAGGGTGATGGCCTCTTCGCCGTCCCACGGGCCTTCGATGGCGTCTCCACCCAGGCGGATCAGCTCGCGCAGCTTGCTGGCGGCGCCGGGCACTTCGATCTTGAAGTAGGCCAGGTTTTCAATCTCCTGCGCCATGCGGGCCAGGAAAGGAGCCGACAGCACGGTGCCGCTGGCGGGTGCGTCCTGCACCATGATCGGAATGCGGATCGCGTCGGACACACGGGCATAGAACTCGTAGATCTGCGCCTCGGGCACGCGGAAGGTGGCACCGTGATACGGCGGCATGACCATCACCATGGCGGCGCCCATGTCCTGCGCGGCGCGGCTGCGCTCGGCGCACACGCGGGTGCCGTAGTGGGTGGTGGTGACGATGACCGGCACGCGGCCCGCCACGTGCTCCAGCGATGTGCGGGTGAGGACTTCGCGCTCGGCATCGGACAGCGAGAACTGCTCGGAGAAGTTGGCCAGGATGCAGACGCCATCCACACCGGCGTCGATCATGAAGTCGAGGCAGCGCTTCTGGCTGTCGAGGTCGAGCGTGCCGTCTTCGTGGAAGGTGGTGGGCACGACGGGGAAGATGCCGCGGTAGCGAGGGTTCTGGAGGGAATGGGTGGCTGGCATGGCGGGTGCGGGTAAGAATTTGAGTGAAATATGCCTATAGCGCCAGTTGAATAAGCGCTGGTAGCTATTGAATCTGTAGCAATTGACTGCGACGAGCCCCTCATTGGGGCACATCAATGCGAGTGGCGGGGCACGGCAGCCCCCCGGCAGCCGACCAAGAAGTCAAAGTCGCAACCATCGTCCGCCTGCAGTACGTGGTCCACATACAGCCGCTGGTAGCCGCCGCGTCCGCCGTTGTCCGTGCCAGCCAATGCGGCCAGGCGTGCTGCCAGTTCCTCGTCGCTGATGTCCAGGTGCAGGCGGCCGTTCTCGCAGTCCAGCTCAATGAAGTCGCCATCGCGCACAGCAGCCAGCGGGCCACCGGCTGCCGCCTCGGGCGCCACGTGCAGCACCACGGTGCCGTAGGCGGTGCCGCTCATGCGGGCGTCGGAGATGCGCACCATGTCCTTCACGCCCTGGCGCAGCAGCTTCGGGGGCAGGCCCATGTTGCCCACCTCGGCCATGCCGGGGTAGCCCTTGGGGCCGCAGTTCTTGAGCACCATCACGCAGCTCGCGTCGATGTCCAGGTTCTCATCGACGATGCGCTCCTTGTAGTGCTCCAGGTTCTCGAACACCACAGCGCGGCCCCGGTGCTTGAGCAGTTCGGGCGAGGCGGCGGAGGGCTTGAGCACCGCGCCACGCGGCGCCAGGTTGCCGCGCAGGATGCAGATGCCACCGTCGGCAATCAGCGGGTTGTTGATCGGGCGGATCACCTTGTCGTTGTATTGCGGGGCTTCGCGCACGTTGTCCCACAGGCTCTTGCCGTTGACGGTGAGTGCGTTGGGGTGGGGCAGCAGGCCGTTCTCGCCCAGGCGCCGCAGCACGGCGGGCAGGCCGCCCGCGTAGTAGAACTCTTCCATCAGGAAGCGGCCCGAGGGCTGCAGGTCCACCAGCGTGGGCGTGCCACGGCCAATGCGCGTCCAGTCCTCCAGGTCCAGCTGCACGCCGATGCGGCCCGCGATGGCCTTGAGGTGGATGACCGCATTGGTCGATCCGCCGATGGCCGCATTGGTGCGGATCGCGTTCTCAAACGCCTCGCGGGTCAGGATCTTGGAGAGCGTGAGCCCTTCGTGTGCCATCTCCACAATGCGCTTGCCCGACATGTGGGCCAGCACATACCGGCGCGAGTCCACCGCCGGGATGGCTGCGTTGTGCGGCAGCGATGTGCCCAGCGATTCAGCCATGCACGCCATGGTGCTGGCCGTGCCCATGGTGTTGCAGGTGCCCGCTGAGCGCGACATGCCGGCCTCGGCCGCGAAGAACTGGTGCTCGTTGATCTCGCCGGCTTTCAACGATTCGTGCAGGCGCCATACGGCGGTGCCCGAACCGATGTCCTTGCCGTCGAGCTTGCCGTTGAGCATGGGCCCGCCCGTGACCACGATGGCGGGCACATCGCAGCTGGCCGCGCCCATCAGCAGGGCAGGCGTGGTCTTGTCGCAGCCCACCAGCAGCACCACGGCGTCGATAGGGTTACCGCGAATGGCCTCTTCCACGTCCATGCTGGCCAGGTTGCGCGTGAGCATGGCCGTGGGCCGCAGGTTGGATTCGCCGTTGGAGAACACCGGGAATTCGACGGGGAAGCCACCCGCCTCGTAGATGCCGCGCTTCACATGCTCGGCGATCTTGCGAAAGTGGGCGTTGCAGGGCGTGAGTTCGGACCAGGTGTTGCAGATGCCGATCACGGGGCGGCCGTCGAACGCGTGGTCGGGGATGCCCTGGTTCTTCATCCAGCTGCGGTACATGAAGCCGTTTTTGTCGGCCGTGCCGAACCATTCGGCGGAGCGGAGTTTGCGCTTGGGGGTGGTCATGGTGGGGTGCGAGAGAAAGAGGAGAAATGAAGAGTCAACGGGCCTTGCCCGAGCGGCGCGAAAGCAGCCGCTGCAGCAGACAGAAAGCGAACAGCAGCACACCAACGACGATGCGTGTCCACCAGGAGCTGAGCGTGCCGTCGAAGGAAATCAGGGTCTGGATGATTCCGAGCATGAGCACGCCAAACAGCGTGCCCGCCACATAGCCCACGCCACCGGTGAGCAGCGTTCCGCCAATGACCACGGCGGCAATCGCGTCCAGCTCCATGCCCACGGCATGCAGGCCATAGCCCGAGAGCATGTAGAACGTGAACACCACGCCCGCCAGCGCTGAGCAAAAGCCCGACAGCGTGTAGACGCCAATGAGCGTGCGGCGCACCGACAGGCCCATGAGCACGGCCGAGTGCTCGCTGCCGCCCACCGCATACACGCTGCGGCCAAACGGCGTGCAGTGCGCCACGAACAGGGCCACCAGCAGCACGGCGATGGCGATGAGCGCGCCCAGCGATAGGGATGCGCCTTCCCACAGCGGCAGGCGCCACTGGGCCAGCTCGGAGTAGCCCTCGTGGGTGATGCTGATCGAGTCGATGCTGATCAGGTAGCACAGCCCCCGCGCCAGGAACATGCCTGCCAGCGTGACGATGAAGGGCTGCAGCCGAAAGCGTTCAATCAGGAACCCCATGAACGCGCCAAACGCGGTGCCCATCAGCAGCACCAGCGGGATGGCGGCTAGCGGGTTCCAGCCCCGGTGTTCCACCAGCGCGGCCAGCACCATGGTGGTCAGCGCCACCACGGAGCCCACCGAGAGGTCGATGCCGCCCGACAGGATCACAAACGTCATGCCCACCGCCACGATGATGAGGAAGGCGTTGTCGATCAGCAGGTTGAGGAACACCTGGGCCGAGAAGAACCCGGTGTACAGCACCGAGCCCAGCGTGGCCATGGCCACGAACAGCGAGATGGTGGCGGCCAGCGGCAGGTACTTGGGGTTGAACCGCGCGCGCTCGGCGGGGGCCTGTGGGGCAGGGTGGGTCACGGTGCCGAAGCCTGCGGTCTTGGGTACGGCGCTCATTGCAAAGCTCCCGCGCCGGGGCGGCGTGCCAGGGCGCCCACTTGCGCCCGGAACTCGGGCGACTGCAGCAGCATCACGATGAACACCACCACGGCCTTCACCACCAGGTTGATCTCGGGCGGCACGCCCAGCGAGTAGATGGCGTAGGTCAGCGTCTGGATGATGAGCGCGCCGATCACGCTGCCCACCAGGCTGAAGCGGCCTCCGGTGAGGGCGGTGCCACCCAGCGTAACGGCCAGGATGGCGTCCAGCTCCAGCAGCTGCCCAGCGTTGTTGCCATCCGCGCTCTTCACGTTGGAGCTGATCAGCAGCCCCGCAATGCCTGCGCAGACGCCGCAGAAAACGTACGCGGCCACGATAAGCCGCCCCGCCTGCACACCCGCCACCCGCGCCGCCGTGGGGTTGATGCCCACTGCCTGGATGAACAGGCCCAGCGCTGTGCGCGTGATGGCGAGGTACAGCACCACGAAGACTGCGGCCACTACGAACACAGAGAACGGCAGCCCTGCCAGGTACCCACCGCCCATGAAGAAGTAGGGCGTGTAGTAGATGGTGATGATCTGCCCGTCGGTGATGAGCTGGGCAATGCCCCGGCCCGCCACCATAAGGATCAGCGTGGCGATGATGGGCTGCATGCCCACCTTGGCGACCAGCACGCCATTCCACAGCCCGCACAGCAGTGCGATGCCGATGGCGCCCAGGATGGCGATTGGGAGTGGGAACCGGCTTTCAGTGCCCGATACCGAGCCGCCAATCAGCCACGCGGCCACCGCCGCGGCAATCGCGACCACGGCGCCCACCGAAATATCGATGCCGCGTGTGGCAATCACCAGCGTCATGCCCAGCGACACCAGCACCAGCGGTGCGGCGCGGTTCAGGATGTCAATGAGGCTGCCGTACAGGTGGCCGTCGCGCCATTCGATGTGCAGAAAGCTGCTGTTGAACACCGTGTTCACGATAAGTAGCAGCGCCAGCGTGATCAGCGGCCAGGCCAGGCGGTGTCGCAGCAACGCCGCCAGAAGGGAAGGGGAACGTTCAAGCATGTTCGGCAGCAATCAGGTCGTAAACGGCGTCTTCGCTGCTGCCAGCGGGCAGCTCGCCCACCTTGTGGCGGTCGCGGAGCACCACGATGCGGTGCGCCACGCGCACCACCTCGCTCATTTCGGAAGAGATGAACAGCACGGCCATGCCCGCCTGGGCCAGACGCAGGATCTGGTCCATGATTTCCTGCTTGGCGGCCACGTCGATGCCGCGCGTGGGTTCGTCCAGGATCAGCAGGCGCGGCTCGATGGCCATCCAGCGCGCAAGGATCGCCTTTTGCTGGTTGCCACCCGAGAGCAGGCCGATGGGCTTGTCCACCGTCTCGGTCTTGATGCCCAGCAACTTCACGTAGCGTTCGGCCAGCGCAGTCTGCTCGGCACGCGAGAGGAACTTGCTCACACCCATTCGGGCCTGCAGTGCCAGCGCAATGTTCTCGCGCACCGACAGTTCGGCCACGATGCCGTCGGTCTTGCGCTCTTCGGGGCACAGGGCCAGGCCGTGGCGGATCGCGTCCATGGGGTTCGCAAACTTCACCACCTGCCCGTCGATGCGCAGCGCGCCCCGGTCGGGCTGCTCCAGGCCAAACAGCAGGCGCGCCAGCTCGGTGCGGCCTGAGCCCAGCAGCCCGGCCAGGCCCACCACCTCGCCCGCGCGGATCTGCAGGTCCAGCGGTTGGAGTTGCGTGTCCTGCCCCAACCCCTCGGCTTGCAGCAGCGTGGCTTGGCGGGTGTCCACAGCGGGCGCTGGTGCAGGTTGCTCCGAAGCAGCCGCCATGTCGCGGCCCAGCATGGCAGCAATCAACGCCTGCGGGCTCAGGTCCTTGGCCAGCCACTCACCCACCCAGCTGCCATTGCGCAGCACGGTGATGCGGTCGGAGACGGCATACACCTGGTTCAAAAAGTGCGTCACAAAGACGATGGAAAGCCCCTCGCCGCGCAAGCGGCGCAGCACCTCAAAGAGCTTTTGCACCTCGTCGTCGTCCAGGCTGGAGGTAGGCTCGTCCAGAATCAGCACACGCGATTCGATGCTCAGCGCCCGTGCAATCGCCACCAGCTGCTGCACGGCCACGGGGTAGTCCGACAGCAGGCGCGTCACGTCGATCTGCAGCCCGATGCGCGCCACCAGATGGCGGGCGCGCTGGTGCAGCGTGGCCCAATCGATGCGAAAACCCTGCGCGATGCCGCAGCGCGGGTAGCGGCCCGCAAAGATGTTCTCGGCCACCGAGAGGTTGGGGCAGAGGTTGACCTCCTGGTACACCGTGCTGATGCCCAGGCGCTGCGCGGCCAGCGGCGAGTCCGGCCACACCGCTTCTCCGCCCAGCCGCATCTGCCCACCGCTGGCCTCCAGCACGCCCGTAAGCACCTTGATCAGCGTGGACTTGCCCGCACCGTTTTGCCCCATCAGCGCATGGATCTCGCCGGGGTAGAGGTTGAGCTGCACATCGCGCAGCACGGGGATGCCCGCAAACTGCTTGTGGATTCCCGAAAGCTGCAGCACCGGAGCGGCTGGGGCGTGAGCGGTGGACGCGTCCATGGGGGGCATCACGCTTTGTTCTTGTTGTAAACGTCCACGAGCACGGCGGCCAGCAGCACGACGCCCTTGATGACCTGCTGGTAGTCGATGCCGATGCCCAGGATGGACATGCCGTTGTTCATCACGCCCATCACAAAGGCGCCGATGACCGCGCCCATCACCTTGCCCACACCACCCGAGGCTGAGGCGCCGCCGATGAAGCAGGCAGCGATCACGTCCAGCTCAAAACCCAGGCCCGCCTTGGGCGTGGCGGTGTTGAGCCGCGCCGCAAACACCAGACCGGCCAGGGCTGCCAGCACGCCCATGTTGATGAAGGCATACAGCGTGAGCCGCTCGGTTTTGATGCCGGAGAGCTTGGCCGCCTTCTCATTGCCGCCCATGGCATAGATGCGGCGACCGATGGTGGTGCGGCTGGTGACAAAGTCGAACAGCACGATCAGCAGCGCCATCACGATGAGCACATTGGGCAGGCCCTTGTACGAGGCCAGAAGGTAGCTGAAGTACACCAGCAGCCCACCAAACACCACGGTGCGGGCGATGAACAGACCCGCAGGCTCCGTCTGCACGCCATGGCGCAGGCGGTTGGCGCGCTGGCGCAGTCCACCCACGGCCAGGGCCGCAGCCACGGCAGTGCCCAGCAGCAGCGAGGTCAGGCGCAGCCCCTCCACGCTGAACAGGTCGGGGATGAACCCCGAGCTGAGCATCTGGAATGCCGAGGGGAACGGCCCCACCGACTGACCGGCCAGCAGCGCCAGCGCCAGGCCCTTGAACACCAGCATGCCCGCCAGCGTGACGATGAACGACGGAATGCGCGAGAACGCCACAAAGCTGCCCTGCACCGCACCAATGAGCCCGCCGCAGAGCAGGCACACCAGCGTGGCGGGCACAAAGTGCCAGTTGTATTCGACCATCAGCACCGCCGCCAGTGCGCCGATGAAGCCACACACCGAGCCCACCGACAGGTCGATGTGCCCGGCCACGATGACCAGCAGCATGCCCAGCGCCATGATGACGATGTAGCTGTTCTGCAGCACCAGGTTTGTCAGGTTCAAGGGCTGCATCAGCGTGCCCTCGGTCATGTACTGGAAGAAGCCCATGATGGCCACCAGCGTGATCAACATGCCGTATTCGCGCAGGTTGTGCTGCAGGTGTTGCAACAGCGATTTGTCGTGCCGCGCCGCTGTTGTCGGTGTTCCGTCGGCCAGCGTGCTGGCGGGGGGATGGGTGGTCTGGCTCATATCAACTGGCTTTCACAATCGCTCGCATGATCTTTTCTTGCGAGGCCTCTGAAGTTGGCATCTCGGCCACAAAGCGGCCTTCGTTCATCACATAGATGCGGTCCGTGATGCCCAGCAGCTCGGGCATTTCGGAGGAGATCACGATCACACACTTGCCCTCGGCCGCCAGCTGGGCAATCAGCGTGTAGATCTCATACTTGGCGCCCACGTCAATGCCGCGTGTGGGCTCGTCGAGGATGAGCACCTCGGGGCTGGTGAACAGCCATTTGCTCAGCACCACTTTTTGCTGGTTGCCGCCCGACAGGTTCAGCGTCTTCTGGTCCACGCCCGAGCAGCGGATGCGCAGCTTCTCGCGGTAGTCCTGTGCCACGCGGTGTTCCTGGCCGCTGTCGATCACGCTGGCGAACGACACGCCCGGCAGGTTGGCCAGCGAGGTGTTGAACTGGATGTCTTCGTTCAGCACCAGGCCATTGCCCTTGCGGTCTTCGGTCACATAGGCCAGGCCGTGGCGTACGGCCTTTTCCACCGTGCTCACGTCGATGGGCTGGCCGTGCAGCCGCACTTCGCCGCTGATGCGCAGGCCCCACGAGCGGCCGAAGATGCTCATGGCCAGCTCGGTGCGGCCTGCGCCCATCAGGCCCGCAATGCCCACTATCTCGCCGCGCCGCACATTCAGGTCGATGCCCTTGAGGTGCTCGCGGTCGCTGCGCTGCGGGTGGTGGGCGCGCCAGTTGCGCACCTCAAAAACAATGTCACCCACTTGCGGCTGGCGCAGGGGGTAGCGGTCGCTCATCTCGCGGCCCACCATGGCCTGGATCACGCGGTCTTCGCTCACCGGGCCCTCGCGGCAGTCCAACATCTGCACGGTGCTGCCGTCGCGCAGCACGGTGATGGCATCCGCCACGCGCGAGATTTCGTTGAGCTTGTGCGAGATCAGGATGCAGGTGATGCCCTGGGCTTTCAGCTCCAGCAGCAGGTCGAGCAGGGCCTGGCTGTCGTTCTCGTTGAGGCTGGCGGTGGGCTCGTCCAGGATCAGCAGGCGCACCTTGCGCGACAGCGCCTTGGCAATCTCCACCAGCTGCTGCTTGCCCACGCCCAACTGGCCCACCGGCGTATCGGGCGATTCGCGCAGGCCCACCTTGTGCAGCAGTGCCTGGGCGCGGCTGTGGGCGGCCATCCAGTCGATGACGCCGTGCTGCGCGGTTTCGTTGCCCAGAAAGATGTTTTCGGCAATCGACAGGAGGGGCACCAGGGCCAGCTCCTGGTGAATGATGATGATGCCCAGGTGCTCGCTGTCGCGGATGCCTGCAAACTCGCGCTCTTGCCCGTCGAACAGGATCTGGCCGCTGTAGCTGCCATGGGGATACACACCCGACAGCACCTTCATCAGCGTGGATTTGCCCGCCCCGTTTTCGCCGACGATGGCATGGATCTCCCCGGCCTGCACCTGCAGGTTGACCTGGTTCAGCGCCACCACGCCGGGGAAGGTTTTGCGGATGTTCCGCATTTCAAGAAGCATGGTCTCTCAGTCTGTTGGTGGGGCCTCTGACCCCATCCCGGTTGCAGGCCGCCTGCGCTGCCCCGGTGGCATTCGCAGGCGGCGGCTTTAGATGCAGAAGCCGCTCGCGCTCACTTGATCTGAGACTCTTTGTAGTACCCGCTGCCCACCAGCACCGTGTTCCAGTTGGATACGTCCACCGACACGGGCTTGAGCAGGTACGAGGGCACCACCTTCACGCCGTTGTTGTAGGTCTTGGTGTCGTTGATCTCGGGCTGCTTGCCCGTCAGCACGGCGTCCACCATGTTGGCGGCCACCTTGGCCAGCTCGCGGGTGTCCTTGAACACGGTGGAAGACTGTTCGCCCTTGAGGATGGACTTGATGGAAGGCACCTCAGCGTCTTGGCCGCTGACCACGGGGCAGGGCTGCTGGGCGGTGCAGTAGCCCACGCCCTTGAGGGAGGACAGGATGCCGATGGAGATGCCGTCATAGGGCGACAGCACCGCATGCACCTTGTCCTTGCCGTAGTAGGCCGACAGCAGGTTGTCCATGCGCGCCTGGGCCACCGAGCCATCCCAGCGCAGCGTGCCCACCTTGTTCATGCCGGTCTGCTTGCTGCGCACCACCAGCTTGCCGCTGTCGATGTAGGGCTGCAGCACGCTCATGGCGCCGTCGTAGAAGAAGAAGGCGTTGTTGTCGTCCGGCGAGCCGCCGAACAGTTCAATGTTGAACGGGCCCTTGCCTTGCTTGAGGCCCAGCTTGTCCACGATGGAGGTGGCCTGCAGCACACCCACCTGGAAGTTGTCGAACGTGGCGTAGTAGTCCACGTTCTTCGATCCCTTGATGAGGCGGTCGTACGCAATGACCTTCACGCCTTTGTCGGCCGCGTTTTGCAGCGCCTTGGACAGCGTGGTGCCGTCAATCGACGCGATCACCAGCACCTTGGCGCCCTTGGTGATCATGTTCTCGATTTGCGCGAGCTGGTTGGGGATGTCGTCTTCGGCGTACTGCAGGTCGGTCTTGTAGCCCCTGTCCTTGAGCACCTTGACCATGTTGTCGCCATCGGCAATCCAGCGCGCCGAGGACTTGGTGGGCATCGAGATGCCGATGGTGCCCTTGTCCTGTGCCGATGCCACGGACGTGGCGCCGATGGCAGCCAGTGCCACGGTGGCCAACACGGCCTTGAAAATTGCACGCTTCATTTGAGTCTGTCTCCTGATGTTGTTTTGATTTGATTGCCGCTTGGATGCGTCACGGCCTTACGAAACTGTCGCGGCCCAGTGCCAGAGCCACCGCCCAAGGGCCGCCCCGCCGGGCCGGTGGCGTCCCCCTTCCCGCATCGCGCAGCGATGCGAGAGAAAGGGGGAAGGCGCGCAGCGCCTCAGGGGGTTAATACTTCCTGTTCGGCATTTCCTTCGCCGCCACTTCCATCGGGAAGATGCCTTCTTCCGTCACGATGCGCTTGGGCACCGCCTTGCCAGCCTTGATGTCCTTGACGGCGCTCATCAGCTGCGGGCCCAGCAGGGGGCTGCATTCCACACTCACATTGAGCTTGCCGGCGATCATGGCTTCGAAGGCGCCCTTCACCGCGTCGATGGAGATGATCACGATGTCCTTGGCGGGCTTCATGCCGGCCTCTTCGATGGCCTGGATGGCGCCAATCGCCATGTCGTCGTTGTGCGCGTACAGCACATTGATCTTCTTGCCCTCGGCCTTCAGGAAGGCTTCCATCACTTCCTTGCCCTTGGCACGGGTGAAGTCGCCGGTCTGGCTGCGGATGATCTTGAACTTGGGGTCGGCCTTGATGACTTCTTCAAAGCCCTTCTTGCGGTCGATGGCAGGGGCCGAGCCCACGGTGCCTTGCAGCTCGACGATGTTGACCTCGCCCTTCTGGTCTTTCATCTTCTCCACCAGCCAGCGGCCGGCCTTGCGGCCTTCTTCCACAAAGTCCGAGCCCATGAAGGTCACATACAGCGACGTGTCCTTGGTGTTCACCGCGCGGTCGGTCAGCACCACGGGGATCTTGGCGGCCTTGGCCTCGCGCAGCACGGGTTCCCAGCCCGACTCCACCACGGGCGAGAACGCAATCACGTCCACCTTCTGTGCGATGAACGAGCGGATGGCCTTGATCTGGTTCTCCTGCTTTTGCTGCGCGTCCGAGAACTTCAGCTCGATGCCCGCCTCTTTGGCGGCGGACTTGATGGACTCGGTATTGGCGGTGCGCCATTCGCTCTCGGCCCCCACCTGGCTGAAGCCCAGCACGAGGGGCTTTTGCGCCCAGGCGGCGCCGGGCAGCAGGGCGGCCACGGGCACGCTGGCCAAGGCGGCAGCAACGGTGCGGCGGTTCATTTTCATCATCTTGTCTCCTGTCTGTAATGGTTGGTTGACGACGGTTGCGGGATGGAAAAGCAGCGATGCGATGAAGGATGGTTCAGAAGGTGGGAAGGAATCCAGCGTGCCAGAGCAGGTTGCCAAAACGCTTCCGCTCTAGGCGCAAAGCGCAGTCATAGCTCGGGCTATGGCGAGCATTTGCAACGACGAGCGGGAGTGTTTTGGCGACATGAGCGGGCATGTTGGGTTCCTTCCCACCTTCTAGGCCAGCATGTAGCCCGTCTTGACGGTGGTGTAGAACTCGGCCGCATAGCGCCCCTGCTCGCGGGCGCCGTAGCTCGACTCCTTGCGGCCACCAAACGGCACATGAAAGTCCACACCCGCCGTGGGCAGGTTCACCATGGTCATGCCCACGGCCGCGTGGCGCTTGAAGTGCATGGCGCGCTTGAGCGACGTGGTGCAAATGCCCGCGCACAGGCCAAAGGGCGTGTCATTGGCCAGGGCCAGTGCGTGGTCGTAGTCGTCGGCCCGCAGCACACAGGCCACGGGGCCAAAGATTTCCTCGCGCGCCACGCGGTGCTCAGGGCGGGCCAGGAAG
>NZ_JBWKYJ010000090.1:0-17495 GCF_059423685.1 Acidovorax sp. GW460-11-11-14-LB4
CTTTGCTCCCGCCCGGACCGTTCCCCCGCCCGTGGCCTGTGCAGGCCTGGCGCTGCTGATCTTTGCCGCCTGCCTGGTGGGCATCTTTGCGCGGCCCAT
Organism: Acidovorax sp. GW460-11-11-14-LB4; assembly: GCF_059423685.1. Lineage (NCBI taxonomy): Bacteria > Pseudomonadati > Pseudomonadota > Betaproteobacteria > Burkholderiales > Comamonadaceae > Acidovorax > Acidovorax sp. GW460-11-11-14-LB4. The sequence goes on from NZ_JBWKYJ010000090.1 coordinate 100, forward strand.
CGGCTTTTTGTCGGCGTTCTGGCCTGCCAATGCGCTGCTGCTGGGGCTGCTGGTGCGCTACCCGCATCTGGCGCGGCCGCCCGCCTGGGTGGCGGCCGCCGTGGGCTATGTGGCGGCCGACCTGGTCACCGGCAGTGCCTGGGGCATGGCCCTGTGGCTCAATGCCGCCAACCTGCTGGGCGCCACCGCCGGCTGGCTGGTGCTGCGGGGGCTGGACGAGCCCATCCTGCGGCTGCAGCGCACGGTGGCGGCGCTGTACCTGCTGCTGGCAGCGCTGGTTGCCAGCGCAGTGGGTGCGCTGGCAGGCTGCGGCGCGGCACCGGTGTATTTCGACTCCCCTTGGACGGACCTGCTGTCGCTGTGGTTCAGCACCGAGCTGATGAACTACATGCTCATCGTGCCCGTGGTGCTGGCCGCTCCGCGCGCGGCAGACCCGCCCTCGCACACCCCGGACACGCCGCTGTTCTGGCGCGTTGCGCCCGTCAGTTCGCTGGTGCTGGCCGAAGGCATCCGCACGCTCATCGGCGGGCCTGGCATGCTGGCTTTTGTGGTGCCAGGGCTGCTGTGGTGTGCGCTGAGCTACAGCGCCTTCACCTCCAGCCTGCTGTCGCTGGTGGTGTGCCTGTGGACCATGGCGGGCGTGGCCACTGGCGTGCTCAACTTCACGCCAGCCCATGCGGGCGATGTGTTCTCGTTGCGTGTGGGTGTCACGCTGCTGGCCCTGGGGCCCCTGGCCGTGGCCTGCGCCAGCGCGGCACGCGCCGAGGCCCTGCGTCGCCTGCACCATGCCGTGCGCCACGACGACCTGACGGGTGTGCTGGCACGCCGCGCACTGCTCAAACAGGGCGATCGTCTGCTGGAGCGCTACCAGCGCGAATCCACCGGGCTGGCGGTGATGATGGTGGACGTGGACCACTTCAAGCAGGTCAACGACCAGCACGGACATGGCGCGGGCGACCGGCTGCTGGTCAGCATTGCGCAGACCATGGCGCGCGCGTTGCGCGCCGACGACGTGCTGGGTCGCATGGGGGGCGAAGAGTTTGCCGCCGTGCTGCCCGGCGTGTCCCCCACCGAGGCCCAGGCCATTGCCGAGCGGGTGCGCAGCGCCGTGGAACGGCAGGCGCTGGATGCGACGCAGGGCGGCCCCCAGCGGGCCACCGTCAGCATCGGCCTGGTGCACAGCGCCACCCTGGGCGCGGATGCCGACATGGACACCCTGCTGCTGGCCGCCGACACGGCCCTGTACCGCGCAAAGGCCGAGGGGCGCAACCGGGTGATGGTGGGCTAGGTCAGCGTTGTCGGCGCCGCTCTGCGGCCCGCCTCACTCCTGCGCCAGTTTCACGCCCGCCCCGGTGCCGCAGGCATGGCAGAACCGTGCAAACGCGCTCTTGCGGGTGCTGCAGTGGCCGCAGTGGTCGAACAGGCCGATGCCGCAGTGCGGACAAAAATCGATCTTCTCGTTTTTCAGGTCCACGGGCCGCTCGCAGCCGGGGCACACGCTCTTGGCCAGGCGGGCCAGGGCCACGTCGTAACTCAGTTCCTTGCGGCGCTCCTGGTCGGGCAAGGCCTCGGCCAGCTTCTGGCGCTCCAGATAGCGGTTGAGCGCCTGGATCGCATAGCGCCCCACCACAGCCGTCACGGCAATGCCCACCACGTAGCGCACGTAACCGCCGTAGCTCGGCAGGTAGGGCACCAGCTCCACAAAGAAAGCAAACAGCGCAAAGAAGATGAAGCCCCACACGAACGGCCAGTAGGTGCTCTTGCGCTTCTTGACGAACAGCCAGCCGGCTGCGGCCAGCAGCGGCAGCGTGAGGGCCAGGCGGTACAGGAACACGCGCAGCTCGACCTTGCGGCGCTCGGCCCCGAGCTTCACGTAGCCGTCGGACTCCATCTGGTTGAGCTGCTCCTGCCGGGCAGCTGCCGCCTGACGGGCATCAAGGGCGGCCTGCTGCTGCGTCTCCACCGCCTGCTGGGCCTTGCGCTCCACCAGCTTGAGGGCGTCGAGCGCCTGGGTGCGAGCGATCACCTCGGGGTCCTGGTCGGCCCGCTGCGTGGCGCTGCGCGTGGACAGCCAGTTGTTGAAGCTCTCTCGCTCGGCCTGCACCTCGCTGCGCACCTTGCTGCGCTGCAGCTGGGCCTGCTCCAGCACGGTCTGCGCGTCCTGTTCGGCCTGGCGCGCCGTTTTGACCTCGGCACGCAGCTTGTCGGCTGCGGCTTTGTCCAGAAAGTCGTCCACCCGCAGCGGGGTCTCGACCTTGGGCAGATCGCCCACGATGGTGCCACCCAGTCCGATGAGGAAACTGGCAAACACCAGCGCCACCAGCCACAGGCCACGGCGGAACCATTTCTCGGACAGTCTCAGGGACTTGCTCATGTTCTTCTCCTCGGTGGCGCCGGGCGCCGGGGTTGGGTGCACCCTGCAGCGCACCGGAAAATACTCTTCTTTTTATAGCTACCAGCGCATGTATTGATTGCGCCTGCTGGCATTTTGATTCAATTTTTGATCGCCAGCACCACGGGGGCGGCTGCCAGCTGCGTACGCTGCATCCAGGCCAGGACTGAATCGACGGTCACGGTCTCGATGCGGTCCGAGAACCGTTTTTCGTTCGGATGGTCGTCAAACGCAATGTTGGCCGACCCCACCCGTCCGCCCATGCGCGTGAGCGGGCCCAGCCTGAGCGTGGTGGGCTCGTAGCCCTTGAACTGCAGCCAGGCCTGCGCCTGGTCGCGCGAGCGCACGGTGCTGGGCTCCATGGCCATCGCCAGGGTCTCCAGCGCCCACTGGTTGGACTGCTGGTATTTGCGGCCCCACGCGTAGCTGACCATGCTGTAGGGCGGGTGCTGCAGCGTCTTGGTGCGGCCCTTGTCCTGCAACACGGCCAGCAGGCGCTGCTGCACCTCGGGCGTGGGCACGGCGAACACGGCCTCGTAGCGCCACAGGTCGTCCAGAAAGAATTCACCCAGGCCCTGGCGGTACAGGTGGCCCACCCCCGTGCCACATTCGTTGAGCTTGTGCGCCACGCGCCACGGGCCTTCGGCCGTCTTGTAGGCCCAGCCAAAGTGCGAATAGCGCAGACCGTATTTGGAGAGGTCCTGCCCCGCACGGGCCAGCGCCACCACCTGTGCGCCCGACTTGGCGTGCTCGGCATCCAGCGCTACCGAGGTCTGCTCGGCCAGCTTCATGCCGCGCTCGATCACCTGCGGCGGCACGGGCTTGCGCGACTCGCACGAGCGGCCAGCGTGGGCCGGCGTGGCGGCCAGCAGCGCGACCCCAGCGAGGAACACCATGCCCACCACGGCAGGGATGCGCTGCGCGGGACTGCGGTCAAGGGTCAGGTTTTTCACCATCGTGCCGCTCCTCAAAGACGTTCGTTGTGCAGCAAGGCGCGGCCGATGGCGTTGGGCACAAAGGCAATGGCCTCGCCTGCAGCCGACAGGATCACGCCCGTGCCGATCACGCTGCAGGTGACCACGGTGCCCACGGCATAGGCCGAGCCCGTCACACCACGGCCGACCACCTCCACGCTGACCTGCGCACCGTCCGATGCACGCTCCAGCAGGTACACCGTGCCCACGGCCGAGGCCTCCACCGCCCGCACCGTCAGCACCGCGCCACCCACCGACAACGCCGCCGGCACCGTCACCACCGCACCGGCGGCCGCCGAGGCCACCGACGCCGTGCCCACCACCGAGGCCACAGGCAACATCGACAGCGCGGCAGAAGCCTCGCTCTGGGCCCGGGCCGGCGCAGCAGCCACCAGGGCCGCACACACCACCCCAGCGGCCAGCAGAGCGCGGGGCAAGCGAGCGGCAGAGCCCCACGAAGAAAACATGGCATTCATCATCATTCACTCCTCAGGGTACGGCCCGCCCACACACCCAAGGTGCGGAACAGACCGGGTCGAAAGACCAGACAGAAATTCATCCAGAAGGGCGGCGGGTTGCCGCCTGTGCACACCGGGTGCGCTCAGTTCACGCTGCTGTTCTGGGCAGCGGCCTGGGCGGCTTCGCGGCGGCCTTGCAGGCGGGCGTCGAGCAGGTCGGCCTCATGGCGGTCGCGCAGCATCTTGGCCAGCGTGAAGGCGGTGGTGATCAGGTACAGCCAGCTCACGCCCAGAAACGCCTTGTAGGTCACGTTGATGTCCATGCTCAGCAGGCCCCAGCCCGTGAGGCCCATGGCCACCGCAAAGCCACCCCACACCACCAGCTTCCACATGGGGGTGTCACCACCGCCGCGGCGCGAAGCGCTTTCATTGTCCCGCACAAACTTGGCCAGCACAAACGCGGCCGAGAGACAGAACACATAGCCCATCACCATGAACGCCTGCTCCAGCTGCTCGCCCGGCAGCCACGCCAGACCCACGGCGCACAGAAAAACCGCGATGCCGAACGAGACCCACACCTGCAGCTGCCAGGCCTTGGTGTCACGCTGAACAACGATGGGAGAAGAAGACATTGCTGTGGTGCCCTGAAGGGCGTTGGTTGAACACGGAACGAATGGTGCCCAGACGTAACTTGCGTGTCTGCATTGAACCGTAACAGTGGCCACCCGCAGGCTATCCGGTATCGTTTTACGGTACTTTTTCTCAGAAAATTCGGTGCAAGCCGTTGTTCAGGCCCTACGCGGCCCTCGCCACGCACCTGCGCGACAGAGGCGGCAGGCACGGCCACAGAGAATGGCGGCCTCTCCGGGCAAGGCAACTTCTGCCTGCCCCCGGACCTTGTACTTCTGACGGACGGAGCCCCCACCATGACCAAACCTTTTGACCTCGTCGTCCACGGCGCCACCGGCTTCACCGGCCGCCTGGTGGTCGAATATCTGCTGCAACGCTACCCCGCCGGCAGCGGCCTGCGCTGGGCCATGGGGGGCCGCAATGCCGACAAACTCGCCGCCGTGCGCGACGAAGTGGGCGCCCCCGCCGACACCCCACTGGTCGTGACCGACATCAGCGACCCCGCCAGCCTGCAGGCGCTGATGGACGCCACGCGCCTGGTGCTGACCACCGTAGGCCCCTACCAGCTGTATGGCAACGAACTGGTGGCCGCCTGCGCCAAGGCCGGGGTGGACTATGTGGACCTGTGCGGCGAGCCCGCCTGGATGCGCCAGATGATCGACGCGCATGAAGCCGCCGCCAAAGCCAGCGGCGCGCGCATCGTGTTCTCGTGCGGGTTCGACTCCATTCCGTTCGACCTGGGCGTGTTCCTGCTGCAAAAGGAATTCCGCCACCGCTTCGGCCACCCGGCGCCCCGCGTGCGCGGCCGAGTGCGCAAGATGAAGGGCACGTTCTCGGGCGGCACGGCCGCGAGCCTCAAGGCCACCATGGCGGCTGCCGCCAGTCAGCCCGGCGTGCTGGACCTGCTGAAAAACTCCTTCTCGCTCACCCCGGGGTTTGAAGGCCCGCGCCAGCCCTCGGGCAACAAGCCCATGGTCGATGAGGCCCTGGGCGATGGCGTCTGGGTGGCCCCGTTCGTGATGGCCGCCATCAACACGCGCAACGTGCACCGCTCCAACTTCCTGCTGCAGCACGCCTACGGCACCGACTTTGTCTACGACGAAATGCTCATCACCGGCCCTGGCGAAAAGGGCGAGGCCATCGCCAACGCGGTGGCGGGCGACAAGTCGCTGGGCTCGGACAAGGGCCCCAAGCCGGGCGAAGGCCCTTCGCGCGAGGAACGCGAAAACGGCTTCTACGATGTGCTGTTTTTGGGCACCGACGACGCAGGCCACACCCTGCGCGTGGGCGTGAAGGGCGACCGCGACCCTGGCTACGGATCCACCTCCAAGATGATCACCGAGGCGGCGGTGTGCCTGCTGCAGGATGCTTCCGAGACATCTGGCGGTATCTGGACCACAGCGCCCGCGCTGGGTGACAGGCTGATCGCGCGACTGCAGGCCAATGCGGGGCTGAGCTTCGCGGTCGAGCCAGCGTAACGCCTTCGGAATTTCTCCACGGTCTGGTCTGTTTTCGTTCCACCCTGGTCCTGAAACGTCCGGTCACCGTGCCGCTCCATCCCCGAGAATGCAGGGCATGAACACTGCCCTGCGCCCCCGCGACCTCGCCCTGGCCCTGCTCGTCATCGTGGTCTGGGGCCTCAATTTCGCAGTCATCAAGGTGGGCGTGGCCGGTGTGCCGCCCCTGCTGCTGGGAGCGCTGCGCTACCTGCTCGCAGCCTTCCCGGCGCTCCTGTTTGTCAAGCCGCCCAAGGTGCCGCTACGGCTGTACCTGCTGTACGGCATGACCATGGCCGTGGGCCAGTTTGCGCTGCTGTTCACCGCCATCCACATCGGCATGCCCTCGGGCCTGGCATCGCTGGTGTTGCAGTCGCAGTCGTTCTTCACCCTGCTGCTGGCCGCGTGGTGGCTGCGCGAGAAATGGCATGGCAACCAGGTGGCGGGCCTGGCGCTGGCAGGCTGCGGGCTGGTGCTGATCGGCAGCGCGCATGGCGCCTCCATGCCCCTGGCAGGCTTTGCGCTGACCGTGGCGGCAGCCGCCATGTGGGGCTGCGGCAATATCGTCACCCGCGCTGTGGGGCGGTATGGGCCGATGAACCAGTTTGCCTTCATCGTCTGGTCCAGCGTAGTGGCGCCGCTGCCTTTTGTGGCGCTGTCGCTGTGGCTGGATGGGCCCGCCACGGTGTGGGCGGCCGTGCAGCACCTGTCCTTCCAATCGATGGCCGCCGTGGCCTATATCGCGTGGATTTCGACGCTGCTGGGCTTCGGGCTGTGGACCTACCTCATGTCGCGCTACCCGGTGAACCGCGTGGCGCCCTTCACGCTGCTGGTGCCCGTGGTGGGCCTGACCACGGGCTGGGTGGCGTTTGGCGAGCAGTTGCTGCCCGTGCACTTTGCAGGCGCCGGGCTCTTGATGGCGGGCTTGGTGGTCAACGTGTTTGGCGGCCCGGCCTGGGCGGCCATGATGGGACGGCTGCGCGGCGCCCAGTAAGCGGTCGGTCGGACGCAGGCCGCTACACCGCCAGCGGCAACTCGGTGGTCGAGAGCACGTTGCGCAGCACCATGAACGAGCGGACCTGCCGCACCCCCGGCAGGTAGAGCAGCTGCTCGGCATGCAGGCGGTTGAAGCTGTCGTTGTCTCGCGTGCGCACCAGCATGAAGTAGTCGAACTCGCCGGTGACCACATGGCATTCCATGCAGCCGGATACCTTGGCAGCCGCCTTTTCAAACTCGGCAAACGACTCGGGCGTGGAGCGGTCCAGCACCACCCCAATCATCACCAGCATGCCCGCACCCACCGCCTGGGGGTTGAGCAGCGCCACCACCTTATCGATGAGTCCCAGGCGCCTGAGGCGCTCCACCCTGCGTAGGCAGGCGGGCGGGCTCAGATGCACCTTCTCGGCCAGTGCCACGTTGGAGAGCGACGCATCACGCTGCAGCTGCCGCAGGATGGCTTTGTCGGTGCGGTCCAGCTCGGCCGAGACATCAGCCTGCGGCGCATTCTTGGGACGAACTTTTGTTGCGCTCATAGGTCATCCAGAGAAATATTTATCCCTGATATTCTGATCCATCAACCTGAAACACTGAAATTTGGGAAAATTTTGCAACCACTTGACGCGCGTGTTTTTCTACGATGAAGGCACTGCAAGCCCCCTCGCTTGCGCCCCCTCTTCATCGACCGGAACACCGCCATGAACCTGCAGAAATTTGCCCGCCACCCGCTCACCTTCGGCCCCTCTCCCATCACGGCGCTGCCGCGCCTGTCGGCCCACCTCGGCGGCAAGGTGCACCTGTATGCCAAGCGCGAGGACTGCAACTCGGGCCTCGCCTTCGGCGGCAACAAGACGCGCAAGCTCGAATACCTGATCCCCGAGGCGATTGCGGGCGGCTACGACACGCTGGTCTCCATCGGCGGCATCCAGTCCAACCAGACGCGCCAGGTGGCCGCCGTGGCTGCACACCTGGGCATGAAGTGCGTGCTGGTGCAAGAGAACTGGGTCAACTACTCCGACGCGGTGTACGACCGCGTGGGCAACATCGAGATGAGCCGCATCATGGGCGCCGACGTACGCCTGGACGCAGCGGGCTTTGACATCGGCATCCGCCCCAGCTGGGAACAGGCCATGGAAGACGTGAAGAAGGCTGGCGGCAAGCCCTTCCCCATCCCCGCAGGCTGCTCCGAGCACCCGTACGGTGGCCTGGGCTTTGTGGGCTTTGCCGAGGAGGTGCGCCAGCAAGAGAAGGAGCTGGGCTTCCAGTTCGACTACATCGTCGTGTGCTCGGTCACGGGCAGCACGCAGGCGGGCATGGTGGTGGGCTTTGCGGCCGACGGCCGCGCGCGCAAGGTGATCGGCATCGACGCCTCGGCCAAGCCCGAGAAGACGCATGCGCAGATCCTGCGTATTGCCCAGAACACCGCCAAGCTCGTCGAGCTGAGACAGGAGATCACGGCCGAAGACGTGATCCTGGACACCCGCTACGGCGGCCCCGAATACGGCCTGCCCAATGAGGGCACGCTCGAAGCCATCCGCCTGTGCGCGCGCCAGGAAGGCATGCTGACCGACCCGGTGTACGAAGGCAAGTCCATGCACGGAATGATCGACATGGTGCGCAAGGGCGAATTCCCCGAAGGCTCCCGCGTGCTCTATGCGCACCTGGGAGGGGTGCCGGCGTTGAACGCCTACAGCTTTCTTTTTCGCAACGGCTGATGCGTCCAGGGAGCAGCAACGGCTGGCGCAGCTGGCCGGGCTGTCATTGATCTGAGCGCCTGTTCAAAGGGCCCTTGACCGCCAGGCAAGGGCCCCGCCCGTTCCCCCAATCCAAGGAGCCCCCATGAAGTGCTTGCAGCTTGTCAGTCGGCGTAGCGTGATCCTCGTGGCGGCGGCCGTCGCAGGGCTGGGACTCGGCACGTTACGGCTCGCCCATGCCGACGGTTATCCCGCCAAGCCGGTGCAGTTGGTCGTGCCCTTTCCGCCAGGGGGCGCCGTGGACATCGTGGGCCGCACCATCAGCAAGAAGCTGGGCGACCGCCTGGGCCAGCCCATCGTGGTCGAGAACAAGGCGGGCGCGGGCACCGTGGTGGGTGCGGCGTATGTGGCCAATGCGCCTGCCGATGGCTACACGCTGCTGATCAGCTCCGGCTCCACCTTCACCGTAAACCCCGCGCTGAACGCCAAGCTGCCCTACGACCCCGTCAAAAGCTACGAGCCCGTTGGCCTCGTCGCCCGTGTGCCCCTGATTCTGCTGGCCCACCGCGATGTGCCGGTCAACAACCTCCGGCAGCTGATCGCTGCCGTTCAGCGCACGCCCGACAAGTTCTCCTACGGCTCGTTTGGCAACGGAACCACGGGGCATTTCGCAGCCGAGCTGACCTGGTCGGCCGCGGGCATCAAGCTGATGCACGTGCCTTACCGGGGCAGCGCCCCCGCCATGGCCGACCTGATGGGCGGGCAGATTCCCTTCACCATCGACACCGTGGCGGCAGCGCTGCCACAGCTGAAGGCGGGCAAGATCAAGGCCATTGCCGTCACGGGCGCCACGCGGGCCACGCAGCTGCCCGACGTGCCCACGGTGGCAGAAAGTGGCTTCCCGGGGTTCTCGGCCGATTCCTGGCTGGCCGTGGTCGCGCCGCGCGGCCTGCCCGCCGAGGCCAAGGCCAAATTGCACAAGGCCCTGGCCGAGACCCTGGCGGACGCCGAAATCCGCAGCAAGCTCATCGCCGCAGGGCTGGAGCCGTCTTACGCGACGGGCGATGCCGTGCTGGCGCAGATCGAAGACGAGTTGCCACGCATGCGCGCCATTGCCCAGCGCGCGCAAATTCGGGCGGACTAAACCCGCCCAGCCACGGGCGGCTTGCACTCTTGGCCGTCAGGCCGCCAGCAGCTTCTGCACCCGCTCGCGCAGCAGTGTGGGCTGCACCTCGGTCGATGCCACGGCAGAGCCCACATTCAGCCCCACGCGGCTGTAGAACCCCCTGCGGAACGGCCGCACCATGGCGCCGCCCTTTTCAATGCGGCTGAAGTACGAGCCCCACAGGTTGGTCAGCGCCATGGGAATCACCGGGGCCTCCACACCCTCTGCGCGCGCCCGCTCGATGATCTTCATGATGCCGCCCTTGAATTCCTGCAGCTGCCCGTCCTTGGTGATGCCCCCCTCAGGAAAGATGGCCAGCAGGTCGCCTTCGCGCAACACCTGGGCCGCGCGGTCAAAGGCCGCTTCGTAGGTCTTCGGGTCTTCCTTGTACGGCGCAATCGGGATGGCCTTGGCCAGGCGGAACAGCCAGCCCAGCACAGGAACGCGGAAGATGCGGTGGTCCATCACGAAGTAGATGGGGCGCGGGCTGGCCGCCATGAGCAGCACCGCATCCACAAAGCTCACGTGGTTGCACGCCAGGATGGCCGCACCGGTGGACGGCAGGTTTTCGTCGCCTTGCACCTTGAAGCGGTACACGAACCGCGAAGACACCCAGGCGACGAAGCGCAGCAGGTACTCGGGCACCAGCATGAAGATATAGAACGCCACCACGGCGTTGGCCAGGCCGGTGAACAGGAAAATCTGCGGCACCGTGAAACCCGCGCCCAGCAGGGCGCCGGCGATGAGCGAACTGCCGATCATGAACAGCGCGTTCAGGATGTTGTTGGCCGCGATGATGCGCGCACGGTGCGTGGGCTGGCTGCGCATCTGGATCAGTGCATACATGGGCACGCTGTAGAGGCCCGCAAACAGGCTGAGTAGCGCCAGGTCGAGCATCACGCGCCAGTGCGCGCCCTGGGCCATGAAGGCGGCCAGGCCCATGATCTCGGACGCCGGCAGGCTGCGCGAGGCGAAATACAGATCGATGGAGAACACGCTCATGCCGATGGCGCCCAGCGGCACCAGGCCGATCTCGACGTGTCGGCGCGAGAGCACCTCGCACAGCAGCGAGCCCACACCAATGCCGATGGAGAACACCACCAGCAGCAGCGACGCCACCTGCTCGTTGCCATGCAGCACGTTTTTGGCCAGGCTGGGGAACTGGCTCAGGAACACCGCGCCGAAGAACCACATCCAGCTGATGCCCAGCAGCGAGCGGAACACCACGATGTTCTCGTGCGCCAGCTTGAGGTTGCGCCAGGTTTCGGTGAAGGGATTCCAGTTGATGGTCAGGCCCGGATCGGTGGCCGGCACCGAGGGGATGAACTGCGCCACCGCGCGCCCGACCAGTGCCGCCACCACACAGGCCACGGCCACCGTGGTGTGGCCGATGCCCGGGATGGCCACCAGCAGTCCACCCGCCACATTGCCCAGCAGGATGGCCACAAACGTGCCCATCTCGACCATGCCGTTGCCACCCGTCAGCTCACGCTCGTTGAGCACCTGGGGCATGTAGGCAAACTTGACCGGGCCAAACAGCGTGGAGTGCACGCCCATCAAGAAGGTGCACAGCAGCAGGATGGGGATATTGCCCGCGATGAAACCCACGGCCGCCACCAGCATGATGGCGATCTCCAGGTTCTTCACGAACCGGATCATCTTCGTCTTGTCGTACTTGTCGGTCAGCTGGCCCGAAGTGGCCGAGAACAGCAAGAACGGCAGGATGAACAGCGCGCCGATCACCAGCCCCGCCATGGCCGGCGGCAGCCAGTCCACACTGAGCTGGTAGGTCACCATCACCGTGAAGGCGAACTTGAAAAGGTTGTCGTTGGCCGCCCCAGAGAACTGGGTCCAGAAGAATGGCGCAAACCGCCGCTGGCGCAGCAGGGCAAACTGGTTCGGGTCCTCGTGCGTGGGCGCTGGGGCCACGCTGGTGGAGGCGGTGTCGGGGCTCATGCGTTTCTCCTCGTTTCCGATGGGTTGGCTTGTTGGAATTTTCCGGACCTGCGCTTCATGCGCCGGATCTGCGGGCGACACCCACGGCGTGGGCGCCATTCTGCCCGGACGGCATGACCCGCGGCATCGCCGCCGCGTCACTGTGGCGCAAAGCCACCAGCGACCCCAGTGCCGTCAGCACCGGCCAGGCCGCGCCCGCCGCCAGCACATGCTTGAGGCTGTGGCCTGACACCCATCCGCCCGTGGCCTCGAACACCGAGTGGTCTGCCGTCTCCAGCAGCTTGGCCAGGGCGTACAGCACCACCACCACGCCCAGGTGCAGCGCCAGTCCGCCGACGCGGCGTGGCAGGCATGCCAGCACCAGCACCACCAGCAGGCCACCCAGTTGCACCACGGCCCACGGCAGCAGGTTGCCGGTGTGCGCCCACGCCCACACGGCCAGTGGCCCCGCCAGCAGCACGGCGCCTGCAGCGGCCACGCCCGCCCGCGCGCTCACCCGGCTGGCCGCCGCCAGGCCCAGCAGCCCCGCAAAGGGCAGCACCATGCCCAGGCGGTCCCACAGCAGGCCGGTGTCCTGCGGTTGCCAGTGGTACAGCGTCGAGCCTGCGGCGGTGCACAGCAGCCCGCCAAAGAACAGCGCGGCCAGCGCACGGGAGGTGGCATCCAGCGTGGCCGGCGGCACACGGCGCAGCACCCACCAACCCCATGCACCCGCGAAGGCAAAGGCCAGGTTGCTCAACACGTCCAGCGCACAGGGAATGCCCCACAGCGTGCGCTGGTCGGCAAAGTCATGCTGGTGCGCACTGGCAGGCAGCACCGGGCCGAACAGCGCCAGGGCGAGCAGCGCGGCCGCGCCCAGCAGCAAGCCGGTTTCGGCACCCGACAGTCGCGACAGCGTTGCCAGGCCGCGCGCACGAGGGGGAGTCACAGGGGAAGAAGACATCACACACACCGTAGAAAGTGAACGATGCCGCGCAGTGTGGGCAGCGGCGCCACCGGTCGCCCCAAAAAGTCGCGCAAGGGGCTACCCACGCACCTTCGGGTATTGATAATCGATACCCAGGAGCCCCCTCACCATGAGCACGACCGCCGACCTCGTCACCGCCCTGAAAAAAGAACTCAAGACCGCGCAGATGACCTACGCCGACCTGGCGCAGGCGCTGGGCATGGCCGAGTCCAGCGTCAAGCGCATGCTGGCCAAGGGCGACATGCCGCTGTCGCGCATCGACGCCATCTGCCGCGCGCTGGCGCTGGACTTTGCCGACCTGGCGCGGCGCGTGGCCGACGAGCAGCCCTTGCTGAAAGAGCTGACCCACGAGCAGGAAAAGGCTGTGGTGGCTGACAAGAAGCTGCTGCTGATGGCGATCTGTGTGCTGAGCCAGTGGACGCTGGAGCAGGTGACCGGCTACTACCGCCTGACGGACGCCGAAGGCATCAAGTACCTGGCGCAGCTGGACCGCATCGGCATCATCGAGCTGCGGCCGCTCAACCGCTACCGCCTCAAGCTGGCCAAGACCTTCCGCTGGCGCCCACATGGCCCAGTGATGAACTACTTCCGCGACCATGCGCTGCTGGACTACTTTGCGGGCGGCTTTGACGGACTGGGCGAAGGCGTGCTGCTGGTGCACGGCAACATCAGCCGCAGCCTGGCGCCCGCCTTCATGGAGCGCATGCAGCGCGTGGCGCAGGACTTTGCCCAGCAGCACCTGGCCGACCAGAAGCTGCCCGACCGCGAGCGCGAGGGCTACACCCTGCTGCTGGCGATGCGCAGCTGGGAGTTCGAGGCGTTTGCCAGCATGCGGCGGTAGGCCTCCCGCCGATTTCGCGGGCCCCTGCAAGCGGCAGCCGTCGCTGCCCGCCAACTTCTGCCCTTGGTTGAGCGCAGCGGCCGCCTCACAGGTGCGGGGACTGGCCGCAGGGTCATGAACCAGCCTCTAATCACTATCCTTTTGATAGCTATCGGCGCATGAAACACCTGCGCCTGAGGTTAAAAACGCTCAAAAATCCTCCTTGTACCCGGCAAGAGATGGCTTGACGCCAAAAACAGAAATAACTATTCTTTAAATTGCAAATTCAATCAATTTAAGAATAGTCAAATGAAAACCACCCGCCAGCAGCAAGACGCCACGCGCCGCCAGATCGTGGCCAGCGCGGTGGATCTCATGACCCGCCAGGGCTTTGACGGCACGACGATGAAAGACATCGCGCGGGCCGCCGGCATCGGCGACGCCACAATCTACAAATACTTTCCGACCAAGGACCGCATCGTGCTGGGCTACCTGGACGACGTGGCCCACCAGGCGCTGGCCGACACGCTGCAGACGCCGGGCTTTGCGGGCTACGGCCTGCAAGAAAAGCTGCAGCGCCTGACCGATGCCGTGCTGGAGCGCCTGCTGGCCGACCGCGAGTTCGTGGCCCAGGTGCGCGGCCTGGCCCGGCGCTCGCCGCTGTCGATGCTGGCCGAGCCGCTGGCAGCGCGCCAAAGCCTGCGCGATGCGGTGGCGGGCTTTCTGGAAGCCGCCGAGGCCAGCAGCGAGATCGAGCCCTGCGACTTCAAGGGCCTGGCGGGCAGCCTCTACACCGACTACCTGGCGGGTGTGGTGAGCTACTGGCTGGCGGACACCTCCGACGAATTTGCCGACACCACGCAGCTGGTGGACCTGTCGCTGGGTGTGCTGGTGCAGGCGCTGCGCGGCGGGCTGGTCAACCGCGTGCTGCAACTGGGTGGCTTTGTGCTGCGCAGCCAGATGGCCCGCATGGTGCAACACGGCAGCGGCCTGATGGGCATGCTGCACATGGCCCAGCAGGCCATGGCCAGCGCCCCCACAGCCCGGGCACCTGCTCCCATGGCAGCCGCCGCCGCAAGCCCGGCCACCACGCCTTCGCAGCCCCCTCGCACGCAGCGCAAGCCCCGCGCTGCCACGCCCCCCACCGAGGCACCGGCCGCCCAGCCCAAAGCCACGCCTCGCAAGAAAAAGAGCGCTCCATGAATGCGACCCCTGCCCTCGCCGCGCCCACCACCGCGCGCGCCACACAAGTGCCGCCCGGCACCGCCATCCACGCCACACTGCCGGGCGCAGATTTTTTTGATGCCTACGAGGTGGCCGACCGGCACCCCACACGCTCTGCCCTGCAGTCGTGGCTGGACGTGGCGGCCCGCACCCCGGCATGGACCCGCGCCCTCATGTTCGTGCGCAACAAGGCCGTGCGCCTGGTGGGCCTGAAGGACCTGGGCCAGCTGCACGATGACCATCCACCCGCCAGTGGCCAGCCTCTGCGCGACGCGCGCAGTTACCGCGTGGGCGACCGCGTCGGCATCTTCCGCATCCGGCATCTGAGCGACACCGAGGTGGTGATGGGCCAGGACGACAAACACCTGGACGTGCAGGTGTCCATCTGCAAACAGCCCGCCGCCCCTGGCGCCACGCCCCGCGTGGTGCTGAGCACGGTGGTGCACATCCACAACACACTCGGCCATGCCTACATGGCGGTGATCACGCCGATCCACCGTGTCATAGCGCGCGGCACAGCGCAGCGCCTGGCAGACCATGGCCAAAACTGACGCGGAAGCACCCCGCACCGGCAAGCTGGCCCGCAGTGCCATCACGGGGCTGGCGGCAGCGCGCATCGGTATGGCCGAGCTCTCGCACCGCACGCGCAAGCGCTCGGCCCAGGCGCAGACCGAGCACGAGGCAGCGCTGGGCCGCATCCTGTTTGGCGCGCTGGGGCAGCTGCGCGGCTCGGCGCTCAAGGTGTCACAGCTGCTCAGCATGCACCCGGGCCTGCTGCCCGACGGCGTGCGTAGCGAACTGGCTCGCGCCCACCACCAGGCCCTGCCGCTCAACCGAGCCCTGGTGGGCCGCGTGTTCCGCCAGGCCTTCGGGCAGGAGCCAGAGGCGCTGTTCGACCACTTTGAACCCACTGCGTTTGCCGCCGCCAGCCTGGGCCAGGTGCACCGCGCAGAACTGGCAGGCCACGGCACGGTGGCTGTCAAGGTGCAGTACCCCGGCATTGCCGCGACCATTGCGAGCGACATGCAACTGATGCGCGCCGCGCTGCGCGCGCTGGCCCACACCGACATGCCTTTGCCTGCGGATGCCGTACTGGACAGCGTGATGACCGAGATCGAGGCCACGCTGCTGCGCGAGGTGGACTACCTGCAGGAGGCTGAACAAATGCAGTGGTTCGCCCAGCACGCGGCCCGGCCGGGCATGGTGATGGCGCAGCCCCTGCTCTCGCACACGCGCGCCCAGGTGCTCACGCAGCAGTTTCTGCCTGGCCAGCCGCTGCAGGCCTGGCTGGCCACACAGCCATCGCAGGCGCTGCGTGACCAGGCTGGGCAGCACCTGTGGGACTGGTTCATGCACTGCATTTTTGTGCTGGGGCGGGTGCATGCCGACCCGCATCCGGGCAACTTTCTGTTCGCGCCCGATGGCACGGTGGGCGTGCTCGACTTTGGCTGCACGCGTGTCCTGCCCAGCGCATTCCGGGCGCAGGTGGTGCAGGCGTGGTCGGCCCTGCTGCGCGCTCCCGCCGACCCCGCGCGCACCGCGCAGGTGCTGCAGGCCTACCAGGCGCTGGGGCTCTTGCGCAAGGACCTGACCGTGCAGGCCTACACCAGCGAACTCGCCCCCGCACTGGCCGAGATGCAGGCCTGGCAGATGGAGCCCTTCACCCAGCCGGTGTTTGACTTTGGCACCAAGACACCGCCGCCCATCACCCCCGGCCAGCACCAGCGCGTGCTGGGCCAGCACCTGGCCCAGGTCCCTGGCGAGATGCCCGCATTCGAGCGCATGTGGATGGGGCTGATGCACCTGCTGACGCAGCTGGGTGCCCGCGTGCACACCCGAGCCAACGAGGCGCTGGCCATTCACCCATGACCAACACGGCGCTGACCCTGGCGGCAGCCGGGCTGGCCCTGGTGGGTGTGGCCCATTCGGTGCTGGGAGAGCTTCTGCTGTTTCGTAGCCTGCGCACGCAGGGGCACCAAACGGCGGGGCGCCTGGAGTCCAGCACTGCGCGGCAGGTGCTGCACACCCCGCACCTGCGCATCCTGTGGGGCACTTGGCATGTGGCCTCGGTGCTGAGCTGGGCGTTGAGCGCCCTGCTCTGGCGCCTGGGCACCGCGCCTTGGGACGCTGCCCTGGGCGCCTGGGCCGCCGATGTGGTGGGCCTTGCCACCCTGGCCAGTGGCGTGCTGGTGTTCTTTGCCACGCATGGCAGACACCCGGCATGGTGTGCGTTGCTGGTGATTGCGGCGCTGGTGTGGTGGCGCTGAAGCAAGCCATCGCGGGCGGGTGAATGGGGGACGCCAACGCCGGATGCCTGGGCAGGCGTGACAAACATCACGCTGCAACCGTTTGTCTCCGAAGTCGGCAACACAACTTCACAAAGCTTCGCAATGGGACTACACCGGCTTGACGCAGCGTGCGCACCATGAAGTCTCCGGTTCCGCAAGGAATCACATCTGAGGAGAACCTTATGGCCCGCAAAGCACTTGCCGCTGTGTCCATCGCCCTGCTGTCGCTGGGCGCCGCGAGCGCGGCGCAGGCGCAGACCAGCGCCACCGTAGTCATCCAGGCAGGCACGCCTGTCTACCAGCAACCCGCCCCGGTACTTGTGCAGTACCAGGCAC
>NZ_JBWKYJ010000091.1:0-15669 GCF_059423685.1 Acidovorax sp. GW460-11-11-14-LB4
CCCCCACCACCGCCCTCCGCGGTGCAGCATCCGGTGGGGGGCACTGTGACGGGGCTGACGGGCACCCTGGTACTCGCCAACGGAGCGGGTGCGGAAGTGAGCATCACGGCCAGCGGCAGTTACGTCACCAATGTTGCGCAGGGGCAGGCTTACAACATTGTTGTGCGCACCCAGCCGGTGGGGCAGACCTGCGTGGTGGAAAACGGCTCGGGCGTGGTGACAGGCCCGGTCACCAACATCCTGGTGACCTGCACCACCAACACCTATGTGGTGGGTGGGACCGTCACGGGCCTGGTGGGGGGGCTGAGGCTGCGGCTGAACGGCGCTGCAGATTTGCTGTTGACTGAGAACGGCGCTTTCCGGTTTGCATCGCCGGTTTCTCACGGCAGCGCCTATGCGGTGACGGTGTATGCGCAGCCTGTGGATCAGGCCTGTACGGTCGAAGCTGGCACCGGAGTCGCTGTGGCGCCGGTCACCCAGGTGAGGGTGCTTTGCAGCACGATCTATACGCCGCCTCCGCCACCGCCCCCACCGCCGCCAGCTCCTCCGGCGCCGGGTGGCCTGGGCATTGGCTACGGGACGAAGGCGCTGATCTTTTCGTGGACTTCGGCGCCGGGTGCAACCAGCTACACGGTGTACGAGGACCCGGATGGCGCAGGCCCGCTGACACCCGTGCAGATCGGGTCCACCGCCACCACAGGGCTGACCTATGCAGTACCGGTGCTGCTGCACCTGCGGCTGAATGCCACCTACACCGTGCAGGCCTGCAATGCGGGTGGTTGCAGCGCCCCGTCGACGTCTGTGGCGGCCGACATGGTGCGCGCCGTTGGGTACTTCAAAGCGTCGGCGACCACCGCCGAAGGCCGCTTTGGCAACCGTGTGGCCTTGTCCAGCAACGGCACCACGCTGGCCGTGGGGGCCTATGGCGAGGGGGGCAACACCGGCGCGGTGTACGTCTTCACGAAGAGCGGCGCCACGTGGTCGCAGCAGGCGCGCATTGCCGCCCCCAACGGCGAGGCCAACGATTATTTTGGCAATGCCGTGGCGCTGTCTGCCGACGGCAACACGCTGGCCATCGGCGCGGATGGCGAGAGCGGCGACCAGAAGGGCACGTTTGCGACGATGCCCGCCACCAACAACCTGGCCAGCAACTCAGGCGCCGTCTATGTGTATTCCCGCACGGGCGCCGTCTGGTCGCAGCAGGCATTCATCAAGGCGAGCAACGCGGATGCCGACGATCTTTTCGGTTCATTCGTAGCCCTCTCGAACGACGGCAACACCCTGGCGGTCGGGGCCTATAACGAGGATGGTGACCTGACCGGAACACACGGCAATGCCGCCTATGCTGCGTCCGGGGCCGCCTACGTCTTTGCCCGCACGGGCACCAGCTGGGCACAGCAAAGCTACCTCAAGGCCGCCAACGCCGGTGCGGGAGATTTCTTCGGCATCTACCTCAGCCTGTCTGGCGCGGGCGACACCCTGGCGGTGGGTGCGTTCTTTGAGCGCAGCGCCCTGGCGAGTGATCCTGCGGACGACACCTTGACCAATGCCGGTGCAGCTTACGTGTTCCAGCGCAATGCGGGGGCATGGTCGCAGCAGGCCTATCTGAAGGCCCCCAGTCCCCAAGCGCAGGACCGCTTCGGTGTGTCGGTCATCCTGTCAGGCGACGGCAACACGCTGGCGGTTGGCACGGATGGAGACAGCAGCAACTACACAGGCACCTTCGTCGTGCCGCCACCGCGCAACACCCTGGCACTCAACTCTGGCGCGGTGTTTGTGTTCATTCGCGCAGGTGGCGTCTGGCAGTCGCAGGCGTACTTGAAAGCTTCCAACACCCGTACCCCCCACCGGTTTGGCAACAACTTGGCCATGTCCAGCGACGGCAACACGCTGGTGGTTCCGTCGTACCGCGACGACAGCAATGCGCGCGGATTCAATGGCGACCAGGCCAATACCGCCGCTGCGGATGCGGGCGCTGTGCTGGTGTTCCGCCGCAGCGCGGGCACCTGGGCGCAACAAGCCTACCTGAAGGCACCCAATACGGGCGCTGGGGACCGGTTTGGTGGCCGTGTGGCGATATCGGGTGACGGCACTACCCTGGCCGTGGGGGCATCCACTGAAGACAGTGGATCGACTGGCGTTGGGGGCAACCAGGCCGACGAAAGCAGCACCAACGCGGGCGCGGTGTACCTGTACTGAAAACTGGATGAAGGGCGGCCGTCAACATGCTGACCCTTCCGCTATCAGTGAATGGCGAGGGGCTCAGCACCCCTCGCATCCTTGACGATTGCTTTGTCTATGCGCGTTGCACGCCTTACCGCACCCGCATGCCTGGCGTGGCGCCCGGCCAGGGGTTGAGCACGTAGATGCCAGGGTTGGCCTTTTCGTCACCATGGCTGGCGGCCAGCACCATGCCTTCGCTCACGCCAAACTTCATCTTGCGCGGGGCTAGGTTGGCCACCATCACGGTGTGCTTGCCCACCAGGTCTTCGGGCTTGTAAGCGCTGGCAATGCCGCTGAACACGTTGCGCGTGCGGCCTTCGCCCACGTCCAGCGTCAGGCGCAGCAGCTTGGTGGAACCCTCCACCGGCTCGCAGTTCACGATCAGCGCGATGCGCAGGTCGATCTTGGTGAAGTCGTCGATGGTGATGGTGGGGGCGAGTTCCTCGCCACCAGGATGGGAGTTGGCTGCTATGGTTTCTGTAGCTGCTTGTGATTGTTCTGCCTGCGCCGGTGGCTCAAACAATACTTCGAGTTGTTCGGGGGTGACGCGCTGCATCAGGTGCTGGTAGGGCTGGATGGCCTGCACGTCGCCTGCCACGTTCCACTGCTGCATGTTCACGCCCACAAAGCCTTGCACCGCCTGGGCCAGGCCCGGCAGCACGGGGGCCAGGTAGCGGGTGAGCGTGGCAAAGGCGTTGACCAGCACCGAGCACACCTGGTGCAGGGCCTGGTTGTTGGCAGCGTCCTTGGCCAGATCCCAGGGCTTGTTCTGGTCCACATAGGCGTTGACCTTGTCGGCCAGCAGCATGATCTCGCGCGTGGCCTTGCTGTATTCCCGCGTTTCGTACATCTGCGCGATGGCGTCGCTGGCACCGCGCACCTCGGCCAGCAGGGCTGCGCCCGTGGTGCCAAATTGGTCGGTCAGCTTGCCGTCAAAGCGCTTGGTCAAGAAGCCCGCCGCCCGGCTGGCAATGTTCACGTACTTGCCGATCAAATCGCTGTTCACACGCAGCATGAAGTCTTCGGCATTGAAGTCGATGTCTTCGTTGCGTGCGCTCAGCTTGGCCGCCAGGTAGTAGCGCAGCCATTCGGCATTCATGTTCAGGCTCAGGTACTTGAGCGGGTCCAGGCCCGTGCCCCGGCTCTTGCTCATCTTCTCGCCGTTGTTCACGGTCAAAAAGCCGTGCACAAACACGTTGTTGGGCGTCTTGCGGCCGCTGAAGTGCAGCATGGCGGGCCAGAACAGCGTATGGAAGGTGACGATGTCCTTACCGATGAAGTGGTACTGCTCCATCGCCGGGTCGGCCATGTAGGCGTCGTAGCTTTCGCCGCGCTTTTCCAGCAGGTTCTTCAGGGATGCCAGGTAGCCCACGGGGGCATCCAGCCACACGTAGAAGTATTTGCCGGGCGCGTCGGGGATCTCGATGCCGAAATAAGGTGCGTCACGGCTGATGTCCCAGTCGCCCAGGCCTTCGCTGGTGGTGCCGTCGGGGTTGGTGCGGACGGTGAACCACTCCTTGATCTTGTTGGCCACCTCGGGCTGGAGCTTGCCGTCCTGCGTCCAGTTCTCCAGAAACTCCACGCAGCGTGGGTCCGACAGCTTGAAGAAGAAGTGCTCCGAATTCTTCAGCTCGGGCTTGGCACCCGACAGGGCCGAGAAGGGGTTGATCAGGTCGGTGGGGGCATACACCGTGCCGCACACCTCGCAGTTGTCGCCATACTGGTCCTTGGCGTGGCACTTGGGGCATTCGCCCTTGATGTAGCGGTCGGGCAGGAACATGTTCTTCTCGGGGTCGAAGAACTGCTCGATGGTGCGTACTTCGATCAGGCTGCCATCGGCGCGGTCGCGCAGGTCGCGGTAGATCTGGCGGGCCAGTTCATGGTTTTCGGGCGCATCGGTGCTGTGCCAGTTGTCAAAGCTGATGTGAAAGCCATCGAGGTACTGCTTGCGGCCCGCAGCGATATCGGCCACGAACTGCTGGGGCGTCTTGCCGGCCTTTTCGGCGGCGATCATGATGGGCGCGCCGTGGGTGTCGTCGGCCCCCACAAAGTTGACCGCGTTGCCCTGCATCCTTTGGTACCGCACCCAGATGTCGGCCTGGATGTATTCCATGATGTGGCCGATGTGGAAGTTGCCGTTGGCGTACGGCAGGGCGGTGGTAACGAAGAGTTTGCGGGCGGAGGTCGTCATGGAATGCGGCTTTCTCAGGCGGAACCCGTGATTTTAGGGGGTTGTGGTATGTCTGGCCGCGTGAGGCTTTGGGGCAAGCGACGGATACCACCCCGCCAATGGCAAAATTTCAAGCGGCACGCGAGTCGCCCCCTGGCCCTGGAAAAATCCAGCGGCGTCTTTCTCCAACTCTTGCGCAGTCTTTGCGGTTTTTCAGGTCTTCAACATGTCGTGTCCGTGTGCTGGTTGGGTCGTCTCGCGAGTGAGTTTGCGAAAGTCGTTGTACACGTGGCTGTTGAGCTTGTCATTCAGCGCTGTGCCGTCGCTCGCGGCGCCCGTCATTACCACCGTCGCCGAGGATTCTTTTTCCTACGCCAACAACATATCGCTGGTAGGGCAAAACGGGGGCACTGGATGGACTGGAGCCTGGGTTTCTGACAGTATTTCGTTCACCGATTTTTTTACGAACTCTGTGGGGCTGTCGGTGCCGGGTTTGGCAGGCGCAGGGGGTAAGGTGGTGTACCGGGCCGGGTCGCAGCTGAATGATGCTGCGCGAGACTTGCCGTTGCAAAACTCCGGTGTTCTTTTCGTGCAGTTCGTCTCGCAGTTTGGCACCCAGTCTGGCGGCGGCACGCCGAACCTTCGTTTCATCAATGCAGGTGTAACTACGGGTGCAGTGGGCAACAACGGTGCATGTGGCAGCCCCGTATATGCCATTCTTGACAACACTTTGCAGCCAGTGGCCGGCGCGTGCAGCACAGTGGCGCTCAATACCCTCAGCGCCGTGGTGCTGCGCATTGACTACACAGCCAATCTGACCCAGATGTGGGTGCTGTCCAGCTTGTCGGGATTCGATTACTTGAATCCGCCAGCTCCCTCGGCGTCTTATGCCGGTTTGTCACCAGCATTCCAGCGTATTGCGTTTTATAGCCGCAGCCCTGCCAGCATTGATGAACTGAAAGTGTTTCGGGTGACGGCTCCACCCTCTGCGCCCTCTCCGGTGCCCGGACTGTCGGGTGAGGGTGTTGGAGTCCTGGCGGCGTTGCTGGCGCTGGCGGCCGTGTGGCGCGGGGCGAGCAGGTTTCGCCGCCGGTAATCGGTTGCTTCGGCGGGCACCTCTCAGGTGTGGTGCCGCATCTGCACCTCGGCACCGGTATCCGTCCATCCAAAAAATTGGCACACCTCGGCCCGCATGGCCAGGGTGTCGGCCCGGCCCAGGGCCATCAGCTCCTGCGTGTAGCCGGACTCGAACAGCAGGTAGCTGGCCAGCGCCGCGCCGCGCACATCGGCCATGTTGGACGTGACCCCCAGGGCGCCCAGCATGGTGCGCACGGGGCCGGGCAGGTCGCCCACATGGCGCGCGGCCACGGCGTCCAGGCGCTGTGACGGCGCAATCACCAGCAGCTCGATGGGGCGCAGCGCGCTGTGCAGGCGCTTTTCTTCGGGGATCAGCGACAGGGTCTGGTTGATGCGCTGCACGCGTTCCACGTCCACCGCCAGCGCATCCAGAAAGATGTTGGACAGCGCATGCCCCGCGATCTGCGCCAGCGTGGGGTAGGTGGCCGTGGGGTTGGCGGCGGCATCGCCCTTGGGCTCGTGCATGCGGCCCGCGCCGATCACCAGGATGCGCTCGGCCCCCAGATGGATGGCCGGGGCAATAGGCGCCGACTGGCGCATGGAGCCATCGCCGAAATATTCGATGTGGTCATCCACCTCGATGCCCTTGGCTGGAAAGATGAAAGGAATGGCTGAGGACGCGAGCAGATGCTCGTGCGTGATGCGGTCGCTGGCCGCCTTGCGCTGGGAGCGCACCCAGGGCTTGACGGGCGTGGCCGCTTCAAAAAAGGTGACGTGCTCGCCCGAGCTGTAGCTGGACGCCGTCACGGCGAGCGCGGTGAGGTGGCCCTTGCGGATCAGCCGGGGCAGGCGCACCAGGGGCACCATCTTGACCAGCAGCTTCTCCAGTGGCGAGTTGTCCAGCAGCGACCGCGGCCGCATGCGCCGCCAGCGCGCCAGCGCCCAGCCCAGCGACACCAGCGTGAGCCAGCGCGCGCCGCTGCGCATCACGCTGAGCGAGTCGGCGCCATACACCTGGCTGGCATGGAACTGCCGCCACACGCGTGCAATGCGGCGTACCGCACGGTCAAAGTGGTCGGCTCCGCAGGCCAGGGCGGCTGCGTTGATGGCCCCCGCCGAGGTGCCGGTGATGATGGGAAAGGGGTTGGGGCCGCCGCCTTCGCCACAGGCCTGGCGCAGGTCGGCAATGGCTTCCAGCACGCCCACCTGGTAGGCAGCGCGGGCACCGCCGCCAGTCAGCAGCAGGCCCGTGGGGGGTGTGGCGGGAACGTTGCCAGGGGATGCGGTAGGGGTTGTGGGGAGCATGGACGGTGGGGCGGTGTAAGGCTCCCAGTGTGGAGGGGCGCCCGGGCGCAGCTCATGTGGGAAAACCCGCATGTGCGGGCCACCCCACAGGGGGTGGTCTTAGAACCTGTTCACAGTCTTTTTGGAGATTACATTGGAGTGCAATCGGGATGAGTGGATGCTTCGGATACGCCGCATGGGCTCATGCCCATGCAAGCAGCCGGGGCGTCCAATCGCCCGATTTCACTCCAACCCTTCGGGCAAGTGCCTTGCCGGGCGGTCTGCGGCGTTGCGGCGCTTGCCAATAGCACGGGCTATTGGCTGCGCACCGCGCCTTGCATCTCATCCCGGCAAGGCACTTGTGCAACTCCAAAAAGACTGTGAACAAGTTCTTAACGCTGCTTGAGCAGCAGTTGCGCCACCGCGTCACCTTGCAGCACCACGATGCCGTGCTCCCGGGCAAACGCCTGGGCGTTCTCGCTGACCTGGCCGAGGGCGGCCACGTAAACGCCCGCCGACGCATCTGCAGCGGTCATGGCCGTGTGCAGCTCCCGCAGGGGCTCCACCCCGTGGGTAGCGGCCTTCCAGCGCTTGGCGCTGACCAGCGTGGTCTTGCCGCCCTGGCTCAGGCGCATGTCGGCCCCGGTGGCGTTGCTGCTGGTCAGGCGCTCCACGCTGTAGCCAGCGCGTTCCCAGGCGGTGGCCAAGGTGTCGGCGAAGCTGCGCCAGGGCATGCTGCCCACGGCCTCCAGCATCTCCACCACCTTGGCGGGGTTGGGCGCGCGCAGTTGCTTCCAGGCTGCGATGCAGCCCACCACAAAGATGGGGAACCCTGCCAGCGCGCCCACGACAAAGTACTCCTTGGGCAACAACGCCCCGGCCGCCAGCGTGATGAGGCCCACCACCACAAAGCTGATCCACCACGGCGAGCGCAGCAGGACGGCAAACAGGGAGTTTTCGGACATCTTGAATTTCACGGGAGGCCTTTTTGGAGAGAGCGACGATGCAATGCGGTGCGCATTGTCCTTCAGCGGCAGGGGGGCGGGAGCTTGGGAATAGACTACCGGCCCCACAGGAGTTATTTGAATGGCAGTCACCGAACAGGGCCTTTTGGCCGCACTTTCCAGCGTGCTGGACCCCCATACGGGCAAGGATTTTGTCAGCAGCCGCGCCCTGCGCAACCTGCAGATCACCGGTGGCGACGTGGCGTTTGACGTGGAACTGGGCTACCCCGCCAAGAGCCTGGTGCCCGAGCTGCGCCGCAGCCTGGTGGCCGCCGCCAAGGGCGTGGCGGGCGTGGACAACGTGTCGGTCAACATCACCACCAAGGTCATCGCCCACGCCGTGCAGCGCGGCGTGCAGCTCTTGCCCCAGGTCAAGAACATCATCGCCGTGGCCTCGGGCAAGGGCGGCGTGGGCAAGAGCACCACGGCCGCCAACCTGGCCCTGGCCCTGGCTGCCGAAGGCGCCAGTGTGGGCGTGCTCGACGCCGACATCTACGGCCCCAGCCAGCCCATGATGCTGGGCATCAACCGCCGCCCCGAAAGCGATGACGGCAAGACCATGGAGCCGCTGGAAAACTACGGCGTGCAGGTCATGTCCATCGGCTTCCTGGTGGACCAGGACGAAGCCATGATCTGGCGCGGCCCCATGGCCACCCAGGCGCTGGAGCAGCTCTTGCGCCAGACCAACTGGAAAGACCTGGACTACCTCATCATCGACATGCCGCCCGGCACTGGCGACATCCAGCTCACGCTGAGCCAGCGCGTGCCCATGACCGGCGCCGTGATCGTGACCACACCGCAGGACATCGCGCTGCTGGACGCCAAGAAGGGCATCAAGATGTTCGAGAAGGTGGGTGTGCCCATCCTGGGCATCGTCGAGAACATGGCAGCCCATGTGTGCAGCAACTGCGGCCATGTGGAGCACATCTTTGGCGCCGACGGCGGCAAGAAGATGGCGGCCGAATACCACATGGACTACCTGGGAGCGCTGCCGCTGGACATGAGCATCCGCCTGCAGGCCGACAGCGGCAAGCCCACTGTGGTGGCCGACCCGGACGGGGACGTGGCCAAGATCTACAAGAAGGTGGCGCGCGACGTGGCGGTGAAGATCGCCCAGCAGGCCAAGGACTTCTCGAACAAGTTCCCCACCATCTCGATCAGCAAGAACACCTGATCCTCCTGAGCCGCCCCACCGCGCCATGAACCTGCTCGCGTCCCTGCGCTACCTGGTGGCTCTGCACGAGCACCGGCACTTTGGCCGGGCGGCGCAGGCCTGCCACATCACGCAGCCGGCGCTCTCCAACGCGCTGCGCGCGCTGGAAAAGGAGTTTGGCGTGGTGGTGGTGCGCCGAGGGCGCAGCTTTGAAGGCTTCACGCCCGAGGGTGAGCGTGTACTGGCATCCGCCCAGCGCATGCTGCACGAGCACCAGGTGCTGCAGCAGGACCTGAGCAGCGACGCCGCCCACCCGCGCGGCACGCTGCGCCTGGGCGCGGTGCCCACGGCCATGCCCATCCTGGCGCGGTTTGCGGCGCAGCTGCAGGCGCGGCACCCGGGCATCGTGCCGGTGGCACTGTCGATGAGCTCGCAGGCGCTGGAGGCCGGGCTGGAAAACATTTCGCTGGACCTGGCTCTGGGCTACACCGAGCGCATGCCCGCACGCGGCGGCCCGCTGCGGGCCTGGCCGCAGTATGTCGAGCACTACTTTCTGCTGCGCCGCGCACCGCGCCCGCCCCAGGGCACGGCGCGTGGGCTGCAGATCGGCCCGCCCATGGCCTGGACCGATGCGGCGGCGCTGCCGCTGTGCCTGCTCACCCCGGAGATGCACAACCGCAGCCTGGTCGATGGCGCCTTCCGCGCGGCAGGCGCCACGGTCATGCCTGCCATGGAAACCGATTCGGTGCTGACCTTGGCGCTGAGCGTGGTGGCGGGCCAGTTGTGCAGCGTCCTGCCCGGGGCGCTGGTCGATGCCGTGCGCGGCCATGAGGGGCTGGAGGCCCTGCCGCTCAAGGGCCCGGTGCTGACCACCCCCATCGGATTCATGTCGCACCGGCAGGTGCAGCCCACCCGCGCCCTCGATGCAGCGCTGGCACTGGCGCAGGACACCGACTGGCTGCAGCACGCCGCCGCACACAGTGGGCTTCTGGTCGCCGATTGAGCACTGACCGCACGGGTTGCGGTGGTTGATTCATGGGCAGCTGAAAAAACGGCTGTTTCATTTGTTTTTGTGATCGACCCATGTGCATCGGCAATTTGACGCCGTAGGCGCCCGTGGCCGACACTGCGGCGGCCCGGGCACCCTATGCAGGTGCCTGCATACAACCAGATCAACGCCCCCACGCCCCCGGTCCATGCACCTTGCCCCCGAAGCCCCCACCGTCGCCGCCGTGTCCGTCAACGACATGCGCGAACGCATCCGCCGCAAAAGCCGCCTCAAGGGCCGCCAGCCCGAAGACGCGGCCATGGCCGAGGTGGCGCAACTGCTGGGCCCGCGCCCGGCCACGGGCTTTCGGCGTGACCTGCTCATCGAATACTTGCACCGCCTGAACGACCACTTTGGCGTGCTGCACGACCGGCACCTGGTGGCACTCGCCAAGCAGATGAACCTGCCGATGGCCGAGGTGTACGAGGTGGCGAGCTTCTACCACCACTTCGAGATCGTGCGTGGTGAAGAGGCCCAGGCGCCCCGCCTGGTGGTGCGGGTGTGCGACAGCCTGAGCTGCAGCATGGCGGGCGCCGGCGACCTGCTGGCCGCGCTGCCCGAGCGCCTGCGCGCGGCCGGGCAGGGCGATGTGCAGGTGTTGGCCGTGCCCTGCGTGGGCCGGTGCGAGCAGGCGCCCGTGGCGGTGGTGCACCAGTGCCCGGTGCCCCACGCCACGGTCGATGGGGTGCTGGAAGCCGTTGATTTGAAGCCCAATCGGGTGGTAGCGCTACATCCATATGCCCAAGGCGCTATCAATTTTGATATTGCTGAGTGTGTGGAGGCGAGCGTGCCTGCGCAGCCGGATGGAATCAGCCCCGCACACACCGACCTGGCCACCTACCGTGCGCATGGTGGCTACCAGACCGCCGCTGCGCTGGTCAATGGCGAGATGGACGCCGAGGCCGTGCTGGCCGCCATGGAAGACTCCGGCCTGCGTGGATTGGGGGGCGCAGGTTTTCCGGCCGGGCGCAAGTGGCGCATTGTTCGGGACCAGCCCGCGCCGCGCCTGATGGCCGTCAACATCGACGAGGGCGAGCCCGGCACCTTCAAGGACCGTACCTACCTGGAGCGCGACCCGCACCGATTTCTGGAAGGCGTGCTCATCGCCGCCCAGGTGGTGGGCACCGAGGCCATCTATATCTACCTGCGCGACGAATACCACGGCTGCCGTGCGCTGCTGCAGCGCGCCCTGGACGACCTGCGCGCCGATCCGCCATGCCCACTGCCTCACATCGAACTGCGGCGCGGTGCGGGTGCCTACATCTGCGGCGAAGAGTCAGCCATGATCGAGAGCATCGAAGGCAAGCGTGGCGAACCCCGCATGCGCCCGCCCTACATCGCGCAGGTGGGGCTGTTCGGCCGGCCCACGCTGGAGCACAACTTTGAGACGCTGTACTGGGTGCGCGACATCGTGGAGCGCGGGCCGCAGTGGTTTGCCAGCTTTGGCCGCCACGGCCGCAAGGGGCTGCGCAGTTTCAGCGTGAGCGGCCGGGTGAAGCACCCCGGCGTCAAGCTTGCTCCAGCGGGCATCACGGTGCAGGAACTCATCGACGAATACTGCGGCGGCATGTTGGACGGCCACCAGCTCTATGCGTACCTGCCCGGCGGCGCCTCGGGCGGCATCCTGCCTGCCAGCCTGAACCAGATTCCCCTGGACTTCGACACGTTGCAGCCCTACGGCTGCTTTATCGGCTCGGCCGCCGTCATCGTGCTCAGCCAACACGACCGCGCGCGCGACGCGGCGCTGAACGTGATGCGCTTCTTCGAACACGAAAGCTGCGGCCAGTGCACGCCCTGCCGTGTGGGCACGGCCAAGGCGGCCACGCTGATGCAAGCGCCGAAGTGGGATGAAGAACTGCTCGACGATCTGGCACAGGTAATGGCCGACGCTTCCATCTGCGGCCTGGGCCAGGCTGCGCCCAACCCCATCCGCTGCATCCACAAATACTTTGCGCACGAAGTGGGCGAGGGGCCCTGGCCGGGCGATTTGCCCAAGCCGCGTAACAGCCCGTTGACCGAACAACTGCCTACCGGGGTGAAGCCATGAGCGCCGTGTTGACTTCTGCCGTAGCGCAGCCCGGCGTGGCTTTCGAGCTGGACGGCCAGCCCGTCACCGCCCATCCTGGCGAAACCATCCTGAAGGCTGCGCAGCGCCATGGCGTGGAGATTCCGCACCTCTGCTACTCCGACGGCCTGCGCCCCGACGGCAACTGCCGCGCCTGTGTGGTTGAGATCGCGGGCGAACGCACGCTGGCCCCCAGCTGCTGCCGCGCGCCGACGCAAGGCATGAAGGTGCAGGCCGCCAGTCCCCGCGCCCGCAAGAGCCAGCAGATGGTGGTGGAGATGCTGCTGTCCGATATGCCGGATGTTGGCTACCAATGGAATGATGACCAACCAGATACTCCTGAATTGATAGCTGGTGGAGCATATTCTTCTAGCGCTACAGGCCCATTGGATTCAAAAACTGCCCCAGCGGTAGGTCAGCATGGCGAATTGAGTGCTTGGGCCGATCGCCTGGGCGTCATCGTGCGCCCCGCGCTCCAGGCCCTGCGCCGCGAGCAGCCCGCGCCTGACCTCAGCCACCCCGCCATGGCCGTCAACCTGGACGCCTGCATCCAGTGCAACCGCTGCGTGCGCGCCTGCCGCGAAGAGCAGGTCAACGACGTGATCGGCTACGCGCTGCGCGGCTCGAATAGCAAGATCGTCTTCGACCTGGACGACCCCATGGCCGAGAGCACCTGCGTGGCCTGTGGCGAATGCGTTCAGGCTTGCCCCACGGGCGCGCTCAGCCCCAAGACGCACATCGGCTCCCAAAAGGTGGACCGCAAGGTGGATTCGGTCTGCCCGTTTTGCGGCGTGGGCTGCCTCATCACCTACAACGTGCGCGATGAAAAGATCATCAGCATCGAAGGCCGCGACGGCCCGGCCAACCACGGCCGCCTGTGCGTGAAAGGGCGCTTCGGTTTCGACTACGCCCACCACCCGGACCGCCTCACGGGGCCGCTGATCCGCAAACCCGGTGTGCCCAAGGAGGTGCGGCCCTACGGCGCTGACTGGCGCGACACCTTCCGCGAAGCGACCTGGGACGAGGCGCTGGGCCTGGCTGCCGGCGCGCTCAAAGCCCTGCGCGACACCCACGGCCCCAAGGCGCTGGCGGGCTTTGGCTCCGCCAAGGGCAGCAATGAAGAAGCGTATTTGTTCCAGAAGCTGGTGCGCACCGGCTTTGGCAGCAACAACGTGGACCATTGCACCCGGCTGTGCCACGCGTCCAGTGTGGCAGCGCTGCTCGAAGGTGTGGGCTCGGGTGCGGTGAGCAACCCGGTGAATGACGTGGAGCATGCCGAGCTGATCTTTGTGATCGGCTCCAACCCCACGGCCAACCACCCCGTGGCCGCCACGTGGATGAAAAACGCCGCACAGCGCGGCGCCAGGATCGTGCTGGCCGACCCGCGCGTGACCGACATTGGCCGCCACGCCTGGCGCACGCTGCAGTTCAAGGCCGATACCGATGTGGCCATGCTCAACGCGCTCATCCACACGGTGATCGACGAGGGCTTGGTGGATGAGGCCTTCATCCGGGATCGCGCCAACAACTTCGAGGCGCTCAAGGCCAACGTGATGGGCTGCAGCCCTGAGGCCATGGCGCCCGTGTGCGGCATTCCGGCCGAGACGCTGCGCGAAGTGGCGCGCGCGTTTGCCACGGCCAAGTCCTCGATGATCCTCTGGGGCATGGGCGTGAGCCAGCACGTGCACGGCACCGACAACGCGCGCTGCCTGATTGCGCTGTGCGCCGTCACCGGCCAGATCGGCAAGCCCGGCTCGGGCCTGCACCCGCTGCGCGGCCAGAACAACGTGCAGGGCGCGAGCGACGCGGGCCTGATCCCCATGATGTTCCCGAACTACCAGCGCGTGGACAATGCCGGGGCGCATGCGTGGTTTGAACAGTTCTGGGGCACTCCGCTGGACGAGACCCCCGGCTACACCGTGGTCGAGATCATGCACAAGACCCTGGCCGACGACAGCGACCCGCACAAGGTGCGCGGCATGTACATCATGGGCGAGAACCCCGCCATGAGCGACCCCGACCTGAACCACGCGCGCCACGCGCTGGCCAGCCTGTCGCACCTGGTGGTGCAGGACATCTTCCTGACCGAAACCGCCTGGCTGGCCGACGTGGTGCTGCCCGCCAGCGCCTGGCCCGAAAAGACCGGCACCGCCAGCAACACCGACCGCATGGTGCAGATGGGCCGCCGCGCGTTGAACCCGCCGGGCGATGCGCAGCCGGACCTGTGGATCATTCAGCAACTTGCTCGACGGATGGGGCTGGATTGGAACTACGAAGGCGAAGAGTCCGGCGTGGCCGCTGTCTACGACGAAATGCGCCAGGCCATGCACGCCAGCATTGAGGGCATCACCTGGGACCGCCTGGAGCGGGACTCCAGCGTGACCTACCCCTGCCTTACGCCCGACGACCCCGGCCAGCCCATCGTGTTCACCGAGAAATTCCCCACGCCCACGGGCCGCCTGCAGCTGGTGCCCGCCAGCGTGATCCCGGCCGCCGAAAAGCCCGATGCCGACTACCCCCTGGTGCTCATCACGGGCCGCCAGCTGGAGCACTGGCACACGGGCAGCATGACGCGGCGCAGCACCGTGCTCGACGCCATCGAGCCTATGGCCACCGCATCGCTGCATGGCGACGAACTTGACCGGCTTGGCGTGGCGCCCGGTGCGCTGGTGGGCATCCGCTCGCGGCGCGGCATGGTGCAGGTGCGCGTGCGGCGCGACGACGGCACGCCGCGCGGCACGGTGTTCATGCCATTTGCCTACGTGGAGGCGGCGGCCAATCTGCTCACCAACGCGGCGCTGGACCCGTTCGGCAAGATCCCCGAATTCAAATATTGCGCAGTGGCGGTGGAGGTCATGCAGGCCACTCGCGTGCCGGGCTGACACCGCGCGATCCGTACGCTGGCTGTGGGGCTTTGCGCCGCGCGCTGCGGGCAAGGGGTTACTCCGGGGTACAGTCGCAGCCCATGACAGAGCGCCCCTACACCGACGTTGCCGTGATCATGCGGCGCGAGCACATCGACAACCGCTGGCAGCCCTGGCGGTGGTCGCTGGCCGAGGTGGTGATCCACGAGCCCGCCTTTGGGACCGAACCCCGCCCGCTGATCCAGGACGAGCGCGAGCAGCGCTGGCTGTTCCCGGGCTTTCGCGTGGAGTTGTTCCGCGACGACGCCGAGGGTTATCACCTGAACCTCACTTCGCCCGCGCCCTGCTGGTTTGTGATGTGGCGCCAGGATGAAGACACGGGGGCGGGCGAGGTCCCCATGGCCCGCCCGGTGGCAGTGAGCCTGAGCTACCACGACGCCGGCCGCTGGCTGGACGCGCAGGAAACCGTGGAGCAAGTGCCCGCCGATGCCGAGGTGGTGGAGGCACTGCGCGCCTTTGTGGCCGAGCATTACCAGCCCGAGCCCAAGCGCCGCAAGCGGCCCGAGAGCTTTCGCACGCTGCAGGACCGCTTTGGCAACCCCGCGTCCGTGTCCACCGACAAGCCGCGTGGCGGCGGTGGTGGTGGTGGCGGCCATGCGGGAGGCGCGCGAGGAGGTGGCGACCATGGCTGAAGGATTCCTCGGCCGCTGGTCGCGGCGCAAGCAGGATGTGCTGGCGGGCAAGCCCGTGCAGGACCCGCCGCCGCCCGCCCCCCAGGTGG